>JAUVJM010000126.1 GCA_030596585.1 bacterium | reverse complement strand
GGCGAAGGGATTTTATGAAAACGATAGAGCGTTACTGGGAACAGACTTTGATAAGGGAATTGTTGAAGAAGCAGACTCGTGAAATCCTGAAAACTGTCAGTGAGGATAAACAGGATAAAGCTTTAGCAGATTGGTTTGAAGAGCTTTACGAAAGCTCGGATATCGAAATAAACAAACAAGTTCTGAATGAGTTGAAGATGGATTCCCGCTGGAGTTCACCTCACAGGATACGGGACGGGAATGACACCACGGAATAAAGGAGATGGAGATATGACTGCGCAAAAATATAAAAGGAGAAATTATTTTATTAAAAAGCAGTTCCAAACCAGGTTTATTCTCAAGTTTTGTGCTCTGGTAGTACTGGGGGCAGTTATTTCAGGAGTTATTCTCTATTTATTATCCAGAGGCACGGTAACCACAGCATTTGTTAATTCGAGACTTTCTATTGTAAACACTGCCGATTATATCCTGCCGGCGCTGATTGGTTCCGGTCTGGTATCCATAGCGTTAATCAGCATAGCGACGGTGATTGTGGTGATGTATCTTTCTCACCGCATTGCTGGGCCATTGTTCAGGATTGAAAAAAGTGCGGAGGAGATTGGCTCGGGCAATCTGGCTTTTAAGATCTGGCTGCGTTCGACTGATGAGATAACGAGGATGGCAGACGGTTTGAATGAGATGACTGAAAATCTCAGGAAGAGTCTATTGGAAATAAAATCGCAGTCCGGCGATTTAGGAAAGAGAATAGATAACCTAATAGCGCTCTGCCGCAATAAGCCGTCTTTGCCGCAGGAGATACAGGGTGCTTTAGAGGCCCTCAGCGCGAAGAAAAGCGAGCTAAATAAGGCAATCGATCACTTTAAGCTTGATGAAGAATGAGATGTAACCGTTCACGGTTAAAGAGTGAGATCCGTTTATTCTTCGAGTAAGCAAAAGCGCATCGAGAAGATAGGTTCTCGACAAGCTCGAACAATAATTCGTAACCGTGAACGGTTGCTAATAGATAGACTTAGCATGGCGAAAGTTAATATCCGCATAGTTATTCTATTTATCATTATGTCCCTTTTTCAATTGGGAGGTGTTTGCCATGCCAAAAACACTGAGAAACCGGCAGACAGCGGTTGGAAGACTATTGAATCAAAATACTGCAGTATCCTTTGCCGCCCGGATGTTGACATAAAAAGGGTTAATAATAAAATACGGATAAAGCTCTATGATGTTGTTCTGGATAAGGACTTTTATTCGTCAAAGAATAATAGCACGGAAAAGCAGGTGGCGGAGAAGTTTGACCGCATATTTGTAAAGGCAGAGAGGATACTGGATATGTATCCGCGTAAGATACACCTGACTGTTAGGATTTACAAAAACCAGTCACAGTTAGATAATGAGTATTCCCGAACCTTCGGCGAACCCAATAGAAAACGCAGGATTGCCTACTATGTTCACAAATACACCACCATTTATGTTACAGAACGGGTAATCAGAGCGGGAGTTTTAGCTCATGAGATGGGGCATGCCATTACCGACCATTATTTTTTGATCCGTCCACCCGAAAATGTCAGGGAACTTTTGGCACAATACGTGGAACTTCATCTGGAGGATTAGGGGTAAAAAAACCCCACACAGTATTGTGTGGGGTCTTTCTATGTCATTGCGAGTGTTACACCTGGCTGGCAGGGATTTCCGGCGTTTCCGGTGCAGGATTAGCAGGTGCTGCAAGCACGCCTGTTCTGGCGCGGCCTCCAAACGGGGAGCTATATGCCTCTGCAACGGCTTCCGTCAACTCAGGGATGTTCAATGCGGCGATTATTTCGCTATAAGGCATGGCACCACTTGCTTTGCCTGAAGGTAAATAACCGGCGCCTGCAAGATAATTGATCTTTGCCTCTGTAGTCGCATTGTTAGGACCAACCAGTGCGTCGTAAGCCAGGTTTGCTATTAAGCCGTAGGTAACTATGCCATCTGCGTTTGCATCTACAAACAGCGTAATTCCTCTTTCGGCCAGCATATTAACCTGGACCTCAAAAACTTCTGCGTCTGAAAGGTTCTCTGTGCCTTCCGGCATCTCAATGCCTGCTATACCCAGAAGCAAACCAACGAGTTGTGCATTGGTCATTGTCTTAGCTTCCGGCACTGCCTGAGCCTGAGCAAATGATAACGCCAGCAAGGCGGCTGACAGCACCAATACCACACTGAACCTTTTCATTGTCTTTCCTCCTATTTCAGGGTACGCAAAGCCCCTCGTACCTTATTCCACCAAAATTGTACCACATAACCCCTGCTTGTCAAGGACTTTTTGCATTTTTCTTTATCAAACTCAATCTTATTGTGTGGCGTCAGATATGGAAATTTTAAATTTTTTCTTCCTAAAAAGCTTCAGGCAAGCATCTGCTGCCTTAGTATCATAAAGGGTACCCTTATTCTGTGAAATCTCATCCAGTGCCTTGTTTATACCTAATGCCGGTCGGTAGGGTCTGTGAGAAGTCATCGCCTCAACAACATCCGCCACTGCTAAGATTTTTGCTCCAAGCGAAATCTTTTTAGCTGTAAGCTGTCCAGGGTATCCGGAGCCGTTTCCCCTTTCGTGATGCTCTATCACGATTTTAGCAATAGGCCATGGGAATTCTATTCCCTTCAATATGTCATAACCAATCCGTGAATGGTTCTTTACCAATGCCATTTCTGCCTCACTCAGTGTAGACGGCTTACTCAGAATCTCGGCAGGGACAGATATCTTGCCGATATCATGAATTAGCCCGGCTATATAGATTGCTTTTACCTGCTCGTCAGGAAGTTTTAACTCCTCACCTATAGCCTTGGCTAAGTGTGCTACTCGATGTTGATGACCGGCAGTATAGGGATCCTTCATTTCGAGCATTGATGCCAGGGATTTGACTGTTCCATCCAAAGCTTTCTCTAACTTGCCGAAACTTCGCTGGAGCTCTTCCTGCGACTGCTTGTATTTTGTAATGTCCTGCGATATTATGATAGCTCCGCGGCTGAATGGAGATATAATTGTGGATAGAAACTTGTCGCCATATTTTTGTTCAGGAAACTCTTTTGGCTTACCTGCCCTGAGGCATTTCATCAACCTATCATACATGTTTATTTCACAATTACCGGCGTAATCCTTGTACATCACATCGCCGATATTGGGCAATCTATCACCCGAATTCTTCCCCCCATTGAGTCTGATTATTTTTCCCTCTAAGTCCACAACTATGGTTTCGATAGGATTGCTCTTGAGCAATGCAGAGGTAAACGTCTCATTCTGTCGCAGTTTCTTCTCCACTTCTTTGAAGAGGGTAATGTCTCTGATAATTCCAACAGTTCCGAGAAATTTCGCACTTTTTTCTTTGACACCTATATCCCATTTCCCGGAAGAATCTACCGTCCCATATAGAAAACCTGATGGGAGCTGCCCAACAGAATATACTTCGCCATAATGATAATCTTCTGGGATTCCTTTTGGATTCTTCACTAATAGCCTG
>JAUVJM010000072.1 GCA_030596585.1 bacterium | reverse complement strand
TTTTTTTTCTACAATCTCTTCCAGCTTATACCCGAGTATCTTCTCAATTGCCGAACTCCCGTACGTATACATCCCCCTGGCGTCAACTTCCCAAATCCATTCCTGGGCATTCTCTGTCACCTGTCTGGAACACTCTTGCGCTTTCCACAATACCTCACGGGACTGCTTGTATTCATCCCGCGATTTCTCCAATGCCGCAACCCGCCGCCGCAGCTTTGCCAACTCGCGCACGAGTTGTTCTTTTGTCTCAACTTTATCTTTCACAATACCAACCCACTTATTTGTCATTCCCGCCCCGCATCAAGTACGGGATAAACTGCAGCGGGAATCCAGACTGTAATTACGGATTCTGGATTCCCCAATCAAGTTGGGGAATGACAGGAATTAATGTTACAGAGTGTTAGTTCTTATACTGCTTCTCAAATATTTTGATGGACTTCAATATGTCTATCGCATGAGTGAGCTGAAGGTCCTGTTTTTCTTTTTCAGACAAACGAGGCATATCAACCTCAACGTCAGGCACAACGCCGACTTTATCAATAACCCTGCCCGCGGGACTGTAATACCTCGATGTCGTCAGTTTAAGTCCCGAACCGTCCCTAAAAGGGATAAGGTTCTGCACGGAACCTTTCCCATAGGTTTTCTTCCCTATGATTACGGCGCAGTCCCAATCCTGAAGAGCTCCTGCTACAATCTCCGAACCGCTCGCGCTGTACTCGTTAACGAGAACCGCCAGCGGCATCTCTGAATGCGGAAAGCCGTCCTTCGCCACCCGCTCCACTACCTCATCTTTCTTCCTGCCGCGCATTGATACAATGACTTTGCCGTCGGGGATAAACCGGTCCGCCACTCTCACAGCGGATTCGAGCAGTCCGCCGGGATTATCCCGCAAATCAAGAACCAGGCTTTGCATACCTTCATCCACAAGTCTGTCAATCGCCTCATTCAGTTCACGCACAACTCCCTCGCGGAAATCGGTCAGGCGGATGTACCCTATTCCTTTATCAACAATCTTTACGTCATTCACACTCTCAACTTCAATCTTCTCTCTCGTTATTGTTATGTCCCTTGGCTCTTCCCCTTCCCTGCCAATGGTTATCGTAACCGGCTCTCCGACAGGACCGCGCAGTTCGCTGACTGCATCCGGAAGGGTTATCCCCAAAAGCTTGCGTACAGCTGCGAAGTCAGCGCCGGCACGCAATCTCTCAACTGCTTCTAAAGAGTCAATTCCGGTGGTGGGACTGCCGGATATCTTCAGTATTTTATCACCCGCCTTAACCCCCGCCTGCTCAGCAGGTTTGCCCTCCAAAGGAGAAATCACCGTGAGGCAGCCGTCCTTCATACCTATGACGATTCCCAGCCCCCCAAAATGTCCCTGGGTGTTTTCCTGCATCTGCCTGTATGCGTCAGGCTCGATGAAGCTGCTGTGCGGGTCATTCAACGAAAAAACCATCCCGTAGAGCGCGCCGTACAGCAGTTTCCTGGCATCAACTTCTTCAGCATAGTTGTCTTCTATTCCACGCATGACATCACCTATAAGGGCAGGATATTGCTCTCTCTTTACCTCCGTGCGGGCGCTCAACGCCCCCAGCATCCCCCCCCTCATAAAAAGATTCGCAAGACTCGCAACCGCCAGAATTACCACAAACCAGCTAAATCTTCTACTCATCCGCTGCCTCCCAGCATTTTAAGTAGCTATTAAGCTATCAGAAGTGTAGGTGTAGTTGCAAAGTTTACTTTGCCTCTCCGAAGACTTTCGGAGCCCCGCCACAAAGCATCGGCGGGCAAGTCTGCAACTACAATTGATCTTACCCCTAATTCTAAACCACGACCCCGGTAATAACAACCCCTTTTCTCTTTTCCCTTTCTTTTTCTATAATGCCTCAGTTACGGGTGGGGATACATTGCATTTGCTATTGCAATTCCCCCTACCCCCCCCCCCCCCTTATTAAGGGGGGACTGAGGGGGGAATTAAGAGTATTTCCCCACCCGAGACTGAGGGATTACTTTTCTTTTTCCTTTTTCTATTGTCACGCAGAAACTTGTGTGATAGAATCTGCGTAAATTTGGCTGTCGGACGCAGGCTGTTTGCTCAAAGCTGACGACCGAGAGTCAAAAAAACTACTCTGAAAGGGAGGCAGACGAAAGATAATGGCAGAAGAACGACAGGATATGGAGAAGATGTATGAAGAAACCTTCGGCAATGTAAAACCCGGAGCGATTGTCAAAGGCAAGGTTATTCAGGTTGATGAGGGACACGCCCTGATTGACATAGGCTACAAATCGGAAGGCGCAGTCCGGCTCAGTGAGTTCTCTCAACCGATAGCAGTGGGGGATGAGGTAAGCGTAGCTCTTGTGTATTTGGAGAACGAGGATGGGACGGTCGTTCTCTCCAAGGAAAGAGCAGATGAGCTTGAGCACTGGGCAAACCTGCTCGTGAAATACAACAAGGGGGAAATCATTGAGGGCAGGGTGGTAAAACGTATTAAGGGAGGCTACATCGCTGACATTGGAGTTGATGCATTTCTCCCTGCCTCACAGGTATCTTTCTCAGGACAGAATGTATCCGGCCAGGTACTTCCCCTGAAAATAATAAAGATGACGGAGGCTAAAAAGAACATTGTGGTCTCACATCGAGCCGCTATTGACGTTGAGAGAGGCAAAGGAAGAACCGAACTCATATCAGAGCTTGAAAAGGGGCAGACGCGCAAAGGAAAAGTGAAAAATATCACCGACTTCGGTGCTTTCATCGACCTCGGAGGGATAGATGGACTCCTGCACATAACAGACATCTCCTGGGGAAGAATATCACACCCCTCGGAAGTCCTGGCAGTGGGAGATGAAGTTGAAGTTGTCATTCTGAATTTCGACGCGGAAAGAGGGAGGATTTCACTCGGGCTGAAACAAAAGACAGCCAGCCCCTGGCTGCAGGCATCCGAGAAGTATCCCATCGGTTCCAAACACACCGGGCGAGTGGTGAACATTACCGAGTACGGCGCGTTTGTGGAACTGGAAAAGGGCATAGAGGGTCTTGTTCATATCTCTGAGATGTCATGGACAAAAAGACTTTCTCACCCTTCCGAAATAGTTGCCATCGGGGATATGGTTGAAGTGGTCATTCTCACTATTGACCCGGAGAAGGAAAAAACGGCACTCGGAATGAAACAGGTGGAACCGAGTCCATGGACTGTTGTCAAGGAGAAATATCCGGTCGATTCCAGAGTCAATGGCAAGATACGCAACATAACCGAGTACGGCGCTTTTCTGGAACTGGAGAAAGGAATTGACGGTCTGATACACATCTCCGACATGTCATGGTCGAGCGTGAAGCATCCGTCGGAGGTGCTGAAGAAAGGGGATAGGGTAGAAGCAATTGTGCTCGAGATTGACCCCGATAACAAGAGAATATCCCTCGGGTTGAAACAGCTCAAAGAAGACCCATGGAAAGAAATAGCGGAGAAATACCACGCCGGGGACGCAGTAAGAGGAAAAGTCACCAAAATCGTTTCTTTCGGCGCGTTTGTGGAACTTGAAGAAGGTATCGAAGGATTACTGCACACTTCCCGGATGGAGAAAGGAAAAACCCCGATTTCCGAAGGAGATGTCCTCGACGTGCAGATAGTTAACGTGGATCACGAGCAAAGGAAAATCGGGCTGGATATGTCATCCGGCTCCCGCTCAGGGCTTGCCGAAGAGGCAGAACCGGACAATGAAATCCCTGATAATTAGTCTTTCCGGGGTGAGGGGGATCATTGGCAAAGACCTCACCCCGGATGTTTTATCGAGACTTGCCGGGTCATTCGGGACAATTCTCCCAAAGGGGAAAGTGGTTGTAGCCACTGACACCAGAATCTCCCGGGAAATGTGCCGGAGGGCAGTGGTGTCAGGTCTCATCTCGACCGGACATGAGGTAGTCAAACTTGGTATCTGTCCCACCCCCGCACTCCAAACAATGATTCCAAGACTCAAGGCTCAGGGCGGAATATGCATTACTGCCAGCCACAACCCGCCTGACTGGAACGGGCTAAAATTCTACACGGGAGAAGGCATTCTCCTCGGACCCGCCCGGGCAAAGAAACTCATATCTGTCTTTGATAAGTCAAAAATAAACTACGTCCCGTCAAGAAAACTCGGAACGGTAAAAGAAGAAAAAAGAACGTGTTCCATTTACAAAAATGCGGTTTTGAAACTGCTCAACGTGGAATTAATCAGGAAGAAAAGATTCAGAGTCGTTGTTGACTGCGCCGACGGAGCAGGAAGCGTTGCCGCGCCCGCCTTTCTGAAAGATCTCGGATGTCAGGTTATCAGGCTGAACTGCGGACTGAGCGGCATTTTCAACCGCCCCCCGGAACCGCTTCCCCAAAACCTCACCGGGCTGTGTTCACTCGTGCGCAGGAAAAAGGCGGAAATAGGTTTCGCCCAGGATCCTGACGCGGACAGGCTGGCTGTTGTTTCGGATGAAGGCAAATGTCTGGGGGAAGACTATTCGCTGGTTCTCGCGGCACAGCTTATCCTGTCGCACTCACCAGGCGTCGTAGTTACGAATCTCTCGACGACACTCGCGCTGGACAGGGTGGCGGAAAGATTCGGGTGTCCGGTCATAAGAAGCAAAGTCGGGGAGAGAAACGTTGTCGAGATGATGAAGAAGAAAGGAGCTGTAATCGGGGGGGAAGGAAACGGCGGGATAATTTTACCTTCGCTGCACTACGGCAGGGACAGTCTGGCAGGCATGGGACTCATTCTTCAGCATATGGCAGAAACAGGACACTCCATATCGGAACTCGCGGACTCCCTTCCACGGTTTCACATTATTAAACGAAAAGTCCCGCTCAAGGAAATAAGCGCAATGAGGGCAATTCGCAGGATTCGTTCTCATTTCAAAGACGCAAGGCTCGATCTGCGCGACGGAGTAAAAGCGTCGTGGGATGAATCATGGGTCCATGTACGCCCTTCAGGAACGGAGCCGGTGCTCAGAATAGTTGCCGAAGCAAGGACAAAAAGCGAGGCAATGCGCATTTACAGACAAGCCGCAGCTGTAGTGAAACCCAAAGCCTAGTACTATGTGACACAAATTTCTGTCATTGCCCGGCTTGACCGGGCAATCCAGAATCCATAGTTACAGTCTGGATTCCCGCTCCACGCCTTCGCGGGGACAAGCTTTGTGGGAATGACAAACAAAAGGTGTCAAGAACTAATGTCACAGAACACTATCCTGAGGTCTGAAAACAAACATGCACATCGAAAAAGAACTGCAAATCATCAAAGAAAATGCGGTTGACGTAATCTCGGAAGGAGAGCTTCTCAAGAAGCTCGAAAAATCCCGTGCCGAGGGGAAAGGACTTCGGGTGAAATACGGCGCCGACCCTTCCGCCGCCGACATCCATCTCGGACATACAGTGCCCTTACAAAAACTGCGCCAGCTTCAGGACATGGGGCACCAGGTAATTTTTCTCATCGGGGACTTCACCGCCCGCATTGGAGACCCCAGCGGCGTGTCCAAAACCCGCCCTCCGCTGACAAAGCAGGAGGTCCAAAACAATGCCTCCACATACCAGGAACAGATTTTCAAAATTCTAGACAGGAAACTGACCAATGTCGTGTTTAACAGCCAGTGGTGCGATGATATGAAGTCGGGTGAAATCATGAAGCTCGCATCACATTACACAGTTGCGAGAATGCTCGAAAGAGACGACTTTGCACTGCGTTTCCGCAAGAAAGAACCCATCAGCATACACGAGTTCCTGTATCCGCTGATACAAGGATACGATTCTGTTTTTCTAAAGGCGGACATGGAAGTCGGCGGCACTGACCAGCGGTTCAACTTTTTGGTCGCCAGAGAACTGCAAAGGGATTTCGGCCAGGAACCTGAAGTCCTCATCCTCTTACCGCTCCTTGAAGGTACCGATGGGAAACAAAAAATGAGCAAGAGCCTGGACAACTACATTGGCATTAGCGAACCGCCGGCTGAAATCTACGGCAAAATAATGTCGATACCGGATGAAATCCTTCCGCGTTACTACAACCTGCTTCTGCGAATCGATATGCCGAACGATTGCGGGCCGCACGAGGCGAAGAAACATCTAGCCCGGGAGATAACCTCTATCCACCACGGAGAGGAAAACGCAGGGAAGAGTGAACAGGAGTTCGAGAAAGTTTTTGTCAGAAAGGAATTGCCCGAAAACATCCCGGAATTCGTCCTCAGGAATGAGGAGCTTAAGGACGGGAAAATCTGGATAGTTGAGCTTCTTTTGAAAGCAAAACTTGCCGCTACCGGAAACGAAGCCCGAAGGCTGATAGCCCAAGGCGGAGTCAAACTGAACAACAAGTCGTGTACCGACCCTGAACTCAACATTGAGATCAGGGACAATATGGTCATCAAAGCAGGCAAACGACGGTTTGCAAGGATAAAAATGGAGGGTAATCATGGCTAAGAATTGGACAGAAAAAGAAGAGCAGTATCTGAAGGACAATTTTGAGAAAAAGAGCAATGCGGAACTCGCAGAAAAGTTCGATGTGACGGCAAAATCTATAGAGTCGAAACTCGGCAGACTCAAACTTCGGAGAGCTAAGCCGGCTAAATCAACAGAAGCCGCAAAAGAAGTCAAGGCCGAAAAACCAGCCGCGCCAAAAACAAAAGTAAAAAAACAACGACCAACACGAAATGTCATACATGACAACATAAGATGCCGATATTGTCTCATTGTTGACGGATATACGGAAGAAGAGAAAACCTGCAGGCACTGCGGAACAAAACTCTTCAAAGGAGATGTACTATAAAAAACAGGCACAAAGTGACAAAGACACAAAGGCATAGAGGCACAAAGGCACAAAGTAAGACAAAAGAATATTTAAATTCTGGGCCTCTGTGCCTTTGTGCCTGCTTTTTACTTTTAGTCTTGCTGTTTAGTCTTCCGGGTAAAGCGGCGCCTGTTGAGCAGTCTGCAGTAAAGCCCGGAATAGATGTCCTCATTGAGAAAAACATTGCCCTCCTCAAAGGTAAACGCGTAGGACTTATCACAAACCAGACAG
>JAUVJM010000077.1 GCA_030596585.1 bacterium | reverse complement strand
CAGTTTCCAGAATCATTGCGCCTCTCTTTGGTTCATGTCTTACCTACGGATACATAAAAAAGGCAGTGGCGCCGGGGCAGATGAGTCTTTCTTCCTTGCATACTGAGATGGGTAAATATTTCAGAATACATAAGAATGGAAGAAAAGCTGAGGGCTGAAACTGCTACTGGATTCCCGGTGGAGTTTACCCCGTACTTGATACGGGGCGGGAATGACAGGAAGAGATTCTTCGTCGCTTCGCTCGAGGACAAGCGCTGACGCTCCTCAGAATGACACATTTACAAATTTGGAGAAGAACCAAAGCGTTACGCAACTGCAGGGGGTAGCTCTGCCAAACACGGAAGAAAACGATGAGAAAAATGACATTGATTCCGCTAATAACGGGGATTCTGGTTGCGAGTATCGGCTTCAATGACTTACTGCGAGCAGACGGAATGGATGAGGAACTTCTCTTTATGGAAATACCAATGGTAATTGCTTCCTCCAAACGGGAACAACCCTTAACCGAAGCCGCTTCCAGTATGGCGGTGGTTACTGCGAGTGAGATCAAGGCATCCGGGGCGACAAATGTCGGTGACGTCTTGAGGTTTATCGCCGGTATAGACATAAGAGAATCCCACACGAGTCAGCACGTTATTGGAATTCGCGGTTTCTGCGACACATCCCACGTTCTGGTTACAATAGACGGCAACAACGTCTTTATGTACCACGCTAATCACATATTTCTCGACTGGGCGCCGCTGGGTCTGGAAGAAATTGACCGCATAGAAATTATTAAAGGCCCGGGAGCAATATTCTACGGAGGAAATGCCTTCAGCGGCGTAATCAACATTGTAACCAAAACTCCGGAACAATTAGAAGGAACTCAGGTAAACGCGGCAGGCGGCAATTGGGATACCATCCGCACTAACATTATTCACGCCGGAAGCTGCGGGAATCTGGATTACAGTCTCACAGGAGGCCATCGCGGAGCTGAAGAATGGGAAGCGCCGAAGATAGAGCAGGAAAGGGACAGTTTTTCCGTCGATTATTTTGGCGGCAGGTTAATATACCATCCCGACGACGAATCGTCCTTTTCTCTCGATTCCCGCTACTCAGACGCCGAGAACGTAATATCCCGGGTGTGCAGTCCGGAAACCACCTTTGTTTCCGTACGCCATGACCGACCCGGTTTCTGGATCCGTTATTTCCACAACAACCACGAAAAAACTTTCTGGAACGACACCTACAGTGTGAATGATACCAACCGTGAGCTGGAATTCCTCTGTACCCGGAGCAGGGGACAAAACATTACCTCTTTCGGAGGATACACAAAGCTAACTGCCTGGGAGGTAGGAGGACTCAAAGGAGAAAATGAGGGAAAAACGGAAAAACACAGCGTTGAAGATTACGCCATAAACATCGAAAACGAATACCATGCCAGTGACCGGCTCATCTTTACCCTGGGGGGACGATGTGAGTATTACTCTCTTCTTGATTACCTTGCTCTTGGCAGAGGCAGTATCATCTACAAACATGGAGAAAATCAGAGCACTCGTTTCACGATTGCCAACGGTTACTACATACCTTCTCTTTTCCAGCAGACTAACGAAGGCACCGTATATCCCTTTGCCCTGGGCAATCGCTCTCTGAAAGAAGAGAAGATTACTTCTTATGAATTAAGCCACTATAACCGCCTGACGGATAGAGCTAAACTGAACATCTCCCTGTTTTATAATGACTACCGGGATTTGATAGATAACACGCAAGCAGGTCCTACCAAAAACATAACCGACGCCTATCAATATGGCGGCGAGTTAGAACTGGACTTCGCGCTCACAAGCCGGGTAACCGGGTTTGCCAACTATTCTTATCAGCACATTCACAGGGACGATTTTGGCAATTTGCACGTTGACCCGGAAAACAAATTCAACTGCGGGTTAAGAGCCAGCGCCGGCAGTTGGTCATGGAACACGGCTTTCCGTTATGTTGATGAGTACTACGAGACGTATTTGACATCCAACCCGGTATTCGGCCGGGTGAAAGCCGGGCCGTCGAAGGTAGATTCCTATGTTGTTGTTGACGCCTGTATTGCCTATCGTGTTAATAATAATCTCGAATTAGCAATAGCCGCCTACAACCTGTTTGAGAACAAGCACTATGAATCGAACCCGGATGGATGGCACACAGGAGATAAGGTCGGACGCCGGATAACCGTAAGCGGAAGCTACAAATTTTAGGTGAATTCAAATGTGCGATTCAGAAAATGAGTAGGATAATCTTCCGGTGCGGTCTTTCCTGCCTGTTGATGCTCTCTACGGCTCTGTGTTTTGCAGCCGAGCAGGCGGCGGTCTCAGTCATCTTTTCATCCGACACGGAAGCTTACAAAGAGTCGTGGGAAGGATTCAGGAAGTTTCTTAATGAAGAGAACGTGCCGTTGAAAATCTCCAAATACAGCTTGATGGAGAAAAAGCCGGAAGCGGTCTGCTCAAGAATAGAAGAGGAGTCTCCCGATATAATCCTCACCCTTGGCACGAAAGCATCAAAATTAGCAAAGGAGAGAATAAGAAACATTCCAATAGTATTTTCGGTGGTTCTCAATCCCAGGACGGTCATCGGCTCAAACATCACGGGCGTATCCATGAACATTTCGCCCGGAGTCAAACTGGAAAACGCCTGGAGAATCATCCCGAACATGAAAAGAGTCGGCTTCATACATTCTCCGGATTTGGACTCGCTGTCCGGGGAAATATCAAAAGCGTGCGCGATGCTGGGCATTGAAGTCGTCAAAATGAGAATCACCTCCGAAAAAGAACTGCCCGGCGCAGTAAAGAAGATTTTCAGGCAGATAGATTGTTTCTTGATGGTCCCCGATTCAAGAATATATTCCCCCAAGTCTGTAGAGTATCTATTGCTCGAAAGTTTGAGGCAAAACTTCCCGGTCATCGGACTTTCTTCATTCTACACCAAAGCAGGGGCGCTGATTTCTTTCGAGTGCGATTACGAAGACCTCGGGGTCCAGGCAGGGGAAATCGCCCTGAGAATACTCAATGGCGAAAAGCCGGCGAGCATCCAGCCTCCAACGCCAAGAAAAACAATGTTTTCGCTGAACCTTTTGACTGCTAAAAGATTGAGGCTGGAAATTTCCGATGAAGTAGTAAGAGAAGCAAGCGAGGTGTTTGGAAAATGAGTTTAAAGATTGCTGAAAAAATCAGTTTGATTACTGTCTGCGTAATCGTTCTCTTCGTATCCCTGTCAACCTTTTATTTTCTGAAACAGGAAAAACGTTCCCTGACTTTCGAACTGGATGAGCGAATTAATTCTCTTCTCTCCTACCTTAGCATCAGAAGCGAATACCCAGTTTTGATAGAAGACGGTGAGGCGATCTCCGAATTAGGAAGAGAGATTTTGAGAGAGAAAGACATTGTCTTCTGCGAGATAAAAAACAGGGAGGGAGTCATTCTCTTTCAAGAAGGGTCAAAAAAAGTGGAACCTCTCCGGCAATATACCTCTGCCATCGTTACAATTAGAAATGCAGAAGCAGGCGAAGGTGAAGAACTGGTCTTGCCCGGCGGCAGGAAGGTAAGAGAGCAAATTGGCGGAATACACTTAGCAGTTTCACCGGCGGGACTTAACTGCAGAATGAGCAGGGTAAAACAGACGATAATCCTGGCTTGCGGTGTCGCTGTAATTTTCGCGATCCTTGCCAATTCTTTATTTCTGGGCATCTTCCTTGGCAAACCTATTGACAAACTGGTAGTGGGGACAAGAAAAATTGCGGCAGGTGAACTCGGATACAAGGTCCCGGTCAGGAGCAAGGACGAAATCGGCCAGCTTGCCATTTCGTTCAACCGGATGACGGATGCACTGCAGAAGTCACAAGATGAGTTGGTTGCCGCGCGGGAGTATACCGACAACATTATCGAATCGATGATTGACAGTTTGATCGTGACCGGCGGTGAAGGCAGGATAAAGAATGTGAACCGGGCAACGTTGGATTTACTCGGATACACAGAGGATGAACTGCGAAGAAAACCGGTAGAAATGCTTTTCGAAGAAAAACCCTTTTTCCACGGTAAAAACTTCCAAGAATTTATAAAACGGGGATACATCCGCAACATGGATATGACATATATTACAAAAGGAGGACAAACAATCCCTGTTTCCTTCAGCAGTTCGGTAATGAAGGATAAGGAAGGCAACCTGGCAGGTATCGTCAGCACCGTCGAGGATATGCGGGAGACAAAAAGGCTCATGGAAGAGATGGAACTGTCAAAGGACAAGATGGAAAAAGCCTACGGTGAACTCGCCAAAAATACCGCAAGGCTGGAGAGATTCCACAAGCTGACAGTCGGCCGCGAGAAGGACATGATTCATTTAGAGGCAGAGATAAATTCACTGTTGAAGGAACTTGGACGTCCCATAAAATACAAGACACCGGAGAAGACAGAAGATGGAGCACAAAAAGAAAAAGGAGATGAATGATATGAAAAGGCACATGACAATTCTGTTATGCCTCGGACTTGTCATATCACGCGGCATTGGGCAGCAGGTCCAGGCAGATGAGGGAGGCAGGGGCACCGAGCTCTCCATCTTTGAGGAAATTCCTGTCATTACGATTGCATCAAGAAGAAAACAATTGATTACCGAAGCCCCCTCGACAGTAAGCGTCATCACTGCCGAGGACATCAAGAACTCAGGCGCGACCGAGCTGGCAGAACTTTTCCGGTCAGTTCCCGGTATAGACGTAATGGCAAAATCCGTTTCGGACTATGATATCTGTGCCCGCGGAATGAATATCCCCGGTGTGGATAAGATGCTGGTGCTTCTTGACAGACGTCCTGTCTATGTTGACTTCTACGGCATTGTTGCGTGGACTATGATCCCCGCTGCACTCGAAGATATCAAAAGGATAGAAATCATCAGGGGACCCGGTTCTGCCATCTACGGAGCAAATGCCTACTCCGGCGTAATCAATATTATAACCAAAAGTGTCGAAGAGTCAGAAGGCACATTTGTTAAGGCAGTGGCAGGGGAAGGGGAAGGGAAGACTCTGAATGGGTCACTCGTCCACGCCGGCACGCGTGACGAGTTCGGGTATAAATTGTCCCTTAATTGGAAGAAAGCTGATGAGTGGTCGGGGAATGAAACAGGGCTTGAATCTTTTGACGGATCGGTCATGGCAGATTACGCCCTCAGCGATATGTCACGGCTGAGCGTATCGGCAGGAAGAGCTGATTCGTCCAAAGGAAAGACAATGACCAAGATAGGTCTTTTTGAAAGGGACGACGGAACCATAGATTACGTGAAACTCAACTATGATGCCTCCGCGCTCAATATCCAATGTTTCTGGAACGGAGTCGACGTGAAAACGGTGTATATGGGAACCGATTACCCTATCTCAACCGATACCCACGATCTGGACATCCAGCGCTCATTGCACATTGGCAGAGAACATATGCTTACCTGCGGCGGCAGTTACCGGCACAACAGAATAGAAAGTGCTCTGGTCGAGGAGAATTACACACAGGACCTCTGGGCAGTATACCTGGACAGCGAGATACGCCCGGCAGAGAAGCTGATTCTAAATCTGGGAGCACGCTACGACCATCACTCCCTCGCAGGCGAAGAAGTGAGTCCCCGCGCCAGCCTTATTTACACCCCGGCAAAAAGACATATCTTTCGCCTTACATACGGCACCGCGTTCAAGAATCCCCATTTCATTCAGTCCTACCTCTATATTCCGGCAGCCTTTGCTTACGGAAATGAGGAACTGGATCCAGAGGAGATGACAGCCTACGAGTTCGAATACCAGACCTTCATTGGAGAGAAAGTTAAAACCACGCTGAACCTCTTCTTGAATGAATATGAGGACTTTATTCTATTCGCCGATTATTCTACGACACAGATTCCTTATTACACCTACCGGAACATCGGCAAAGCTGAAGGTGTCGGGGGAGAACTGGGTTTTGATTTCCTCTTTACCAGCGGAATATCCGGCATTCTCAACTACTCTTATCAGGAAGTGACAAACAAAGACACGGACGAGAGAGTAGAATCAGCCCCCGAGCACAAACTGACAGCAGGATTGCGTGCGAAAATGGGAAACGATTATTCCGCCAGCCTGACGGCACACTACGTTGACGAAACTTTCTGGGAAGAAGTTGGAGAAGGTGTTAACTCATACACGCTTGTTAACGCACGAGTTGCACGCGAATTTCTTGATGAGAAGATGGAAATCGCATTAAGCATTTACAACCTTTTAGACGACAAGCACCGGGAACATCCCTGGGGAGAAAAAATCGGTCAGAGGATATTTGTAACGATTTGTTACAAGTT
>JAUVJM010000110.1 GCA_030596585.1 bacterium | reverse complement strand
GCTCCGTCCCGGACATACCGCGGTATTTCCTGAGCCCGGATTAGCATCGGCTCAAGTTCTTTATCATCAATGCTCGGGAAATAACATCTCTCTCCTACACTAATGCAGAATCCGGCTTTGCGCAGCATCTCCAGAGTCGCTTCCTGCAAACTGCCTTTCGGCAATCCTATCTTCAGTTTCATTCTCAGTCCCTCTTCTTGCCTTTAAGGTTTTATATACATTTCCCGACGCCGTGTCAAGGTAATTTAAAATCTCGTATCTTGATTATATAAGAATTTCTTTTTTGCGCAACCTAAAGGTTGCGACTACCGGGTAGCCGCAGGCTTTAGCCTGCGTTAATTGGTTCTTCTCCAAATTTAGTGGTGATATTGTCATTGCCCGGCTTGACCGGGCAATCCATGGGAAGAGATCTCTGGATTCCCGCTTTCGCGGGAATGACACCGTGGTAGTCTCCCGGGCATTTCGCGAGTAGCTCCGGCGGCTTCAAACGTCAGAGCCTGTGGATAACTACACTTTTGGGAGAAGAACCCGTTAATTTAACTTGTCTATTTCGTCGTTGTATGAGGTCTTGGGCAGAATCGAGAAACTTATGCCGGAAGCAATTGCCGCTTTTATAAAGCCGCCGAGTATAAACGGAACTATGCCTTTCATCATGGTTTCCCGGAAACCCGAGCCTATGACGAGAGAGAGCCCCGCTGCACCAAAAATGTAGATAATCCCCACACCAATCATCATAACTCTCATCTGCGAGAGGAAGCCCCGCGCGGATATGTATCTGTCCGTATATTTACCGATTATGAGGGGTGCAATGACAAATCCTACAAGATAACCGCAGGTGGGCAAATAAATGAAACTGTCAATGGAATAGCTTGCCCCTCCTGCAAACCACGGTATTCCTGCTGCTATTCCGAGACCGACGTAAATTATCTGGCTGACAGAACCAAACAATCCGCCAAGGACCACACCGCTCAGAAGAACTCCCAGCACCTGACCTGTAATCGGAACAGGGGTAAATGGCAGTGGAATACGGACAAGTGCAAGAAGCCCCGTAACACACGCCATGGCGGATGCCATTACGAATTTGTTGACGAGAGTGAGACTGTAGCGCCATTTGAAGAATGAGTATCTCGCCGCGAAGTATCTCTCAGCTAATGATGTTGCCTGCATCTTCTCTCTCCTTCTATCCTGCCATTCCCGCCCCTCTTGTCATTCCCGCCCCGTACTTGTTACGGGGCCGGAATGGCACTACCTTGCGATGAAAAATGGTCAATCAGCATCTGTGACCACCCTTCGAATTTCCCTTTTTCCCTCTGCAAGTGTGGAAGGTCAAGGAATTCGAGTTTCCCTATCCCTCTCTCTTTTTTCAGAGAGACTTCCGGTTTTCCGATTTTGATAAGCCACACGGTTCCGAAGTGAACCTTGTCCACGTCAGTGGAGTCGGTGTTTATGAAATAGATGATTTGAGGCTCTGAAAGAACCGCTGATTTTATGCTTACTTCCTCGTTAACCTCTCTCCAGAGTGCCTCTACGAGAAACCCTTCCCTGCCGTCAGAATCGAAAAGGGTTAACTGGGAGGTATCGTCTATGTTTACATGTCCTCCGATTCCAATTGAATATTTGTTGCGCAGTCTTTCCTCCCCGGTTTTGGGTGTTCGCCTGTAAGTTAGAAACAAATCCCCGCATTTGATGACGGCGTATATCACGAGCTGTTTGAAGTTGTAGTCTTCTTCAGCCGCAGAACGTGCAACGCTCTCCAAATTGCTCAGGATGCGGCGCCGCAGCTTCTCATCATAGAAGACTCCGAACTTATTCACCTCTCCGTCAAGCACTTCTTTCCTGAAGCAGATTACCTGTTCCTCTGTCATCAATCTCTCCGTTTGGTCGGGGTGGGCGGATTCGAACCGCCGACCCCCTGCTCCCAAAGCAGGTGCGCTAAACCAAGCTGCGCTACACCCCGTTAGCCACTCGATAGACTTTCTACTTTTCTTTTGCTTGAGTTTATGCTCATACTGGACTGCTTCGGCACGAGTCCCAAACTCTTTCGTGTAAACAAGCTTCCACGGTTTTTTAGTCTTAGTTGATTTTGAATAGCCTGAGTTATGACGTCTTATTCTATCTTTAAGGTTTTTTGTCTGGCCTATATAGTAGGTGCCATCTTTTCCGCTCTCGAGTACGTAAACATAGTACATCTGTTCTGACCGACCCTCCCGAACGCTTTCGGGATGCGCTAAACCAAGCTGCGCTACACCCCGTGTTAAAAGCCTTCAACTATCAGTCGTTAGCTTTTAGCTAATGGTTATCTTAGAGGATAGGGAGATATTTCTTCAGTTCGTGAGCGGTTATCTGAATTCTGTCCTCGTCCCACTCCATCTTCTTGTTAAGAATGAACCTGGAGAAGATGTGTTCTCCCAAAGCGTCCCTGACCAGTTTGCTTTTTTCGGTCTCAGTAATAGCCTCAAACAGGTTTACCGGCAGAGAAACCAGCTTTCTGTTTTTTCTCTCCTCCATCTGCATTTTGTAGATGTTCGGCTCGACTGGCGGAGGGATCTCGTATTTTTTCTCGAGACCTTCCATGCCCGCGGCGAGCATTACAGAGAACGCCAGATAGGGATTGCATGCCGGGTCGGGACAGCGCAGTTCGATTCTTGTTGCGTTCTCATTCCCCGGGCGATATCCCGGCACTCTGATCAAGGCAGTTCTGTTTTTCTGTCCCCACGAGATGTAAACCGGGGCTTCGTATCCGGGAACCAATCTCTTATAGGAATTGACCCACTGAGCGACAATGGAAGTGAATTCCCGCACGTGAATTAGCTGCCCTGCCGTAAAACGTTTTGCTGTCTCGGATAGATGTGATTTGTCCCGGCGGTCAAAAAAGGCATTCTTTTGCCCTTTGAACAATGATTGATGAACATGCATTCCGCTGCCGTTTTGTCCAAACACCGGCTTGGGCATAAAGGTGGCATAAACCCCGTTTGCCTGGGCAATCTCTTTTATACAGTAGCGCATGGTGACTATGTTGTCCGCCATGGTCAGGGCATCGCCGTATCTGGGGTCTATCTCATGCTGGCTGGGAGCGACCTCGTGATGGCTTGCTTCCACGGGGATACCCAGACTCTCCAGAGCTTTGATTGTCTTGTTGCGAAGATTATTGGCTAAGTCGTTAGGGATAAGCTCAAAATATGTTCCTTCATCGAGTACTTCAGGAGCTTGTGAGTTTTTGAAGTAAAAGTATTCTATCTCAGGTCCAACAAAATAAGTGAAGCCTTTATCCGTTGCCCGCTTCAAATTGCATTTGAGGGCATAGCGCGGGTCTCCCGGGTAGGGAGTTCCGTCAGTATTCAGGATGTCACAGAGCATTCTTGCTATTGGCCCGTTCTCCTGCTGCCAGGGCAGGATCCGAAAAGTGTTGGGGTCCGGCTTGGCCATGATGTCGCTTTCTTCCGCTTCGGCAAATCCGGTTATTGAAGACCCGTCAAATCCCGTGCCATGCTCGAGACTTGCTTTCAGCTCCTTGGGAGTTATGGAAATACATTTCAGTATTCCCAGAATATCAGTGAACCAGAGTTGGATTGCGCCAACTTTTTTGTCTCTGACGGTATTCAGGACATTTGTCTCAATTTTTTTCATGATTTACCCTCCGTCTGCTTTTTTGTAATGGCAGAGCTTGCTCTGCTATTGAGAGCAAAGCAAGCTTTGCCACTACACATTCGCAACGGTGCATTATATCACACAACCGCAGGAGTCCGTAAAGTTTTTCTTGCTTTCCGGGTGCGATGTTGCTAAAATTCACATTCGTGAGGCTTTGATAATGGTGCCGAGATAGCTCAGTAGGTAGAGCGCAGGACTGAAAATCCTGGCGTCCCCAGTTCGATTCTGGGTCTCGGCACCAATTTTTTAAAAATGAAAAGTAAATGTTCGGTGAACCGTGTTTATGGATACTTAGGTTTTCGACAGGCTCGAACACTAAACTGTTTATTCTTCGAGTAAGCGGAAGCGCATCGAGAAGATGAGGTCTCGACAAGCTCGATCCTATCTCGACACAGGTTCTCGACAAGCTCGAACAGTAAAGTTTTACGCAGTTGACTGAATATTTGGCGTTTATGGTAAGGAGAAAGAGGATGAGGTTGCTGAAAGCAATAATAGTTGTGACAGCAATAGTGGTTGGAGGCTCCGGGATAGGTATAGTCAATTCCGAGGAAGTGAGCAGTGAGCAGGCAAGGCG
>JAUVJM010000142.1 GCA_030596585.1 bacterium | reverse complement strand
GGAAGGCCATTCAAGCAGCCATCTGTAAAGAACTTTTTGTTCCTTTTCATCAATAAAGGTTTCTTCATCTATAAATCGAAAACCCCCGTGATTTGCAAACCACGGAGTCCATGCTTTCCGTACAGCGTCCTTTCCCTTGGCTTTTCCACCAGTCCAGTTTTCGAACAGTATTTCATCATGAAAGAGTTGCATAACTCCATCAAGATCATGGTTGTTCCAGGCCAAATTCCATTGCTTCAGGGCATCCATAATTTCTTCTCTTGAAAGTGACATTTCATACTCCTCCTAACTGGGGAAGTTGAGCAAAATCTGTATGATGCCGGGATGCTGGAGGCATTGTTGGTTGTTATACAGATGTCTGTTCAACCAATTTGATAGATGTCTTATTAAACCAAAATTAGTCCTCACCTGGAAGCCCCGCCCTGTGGGCGGGGAGATTCACCATGTGGTATTATACAAGGTCTCAGTTGTTAGCCCTTTTCATTTCAATTGGTAAATTTATTCCTTAAGCCACTTCCAAGCAGTAGCTATTTCTGTTGGCTCAAAGTATTTTTCCTCTATTCCAACCATTTTCCCGAATGGCCTGTCAAGAGCCACATACCACTTCCAGAAATGACTATCTGCAACAACGGCAATTTTCTTGATTTCCTTCATGTGCGTCAAAAGCCATTTTAAATCTTCAATTCCGGCTTTAAGCCCCCAACTTGCATGTTCATCAAGGAAAACCAGGGCATTAACCTTCCCGTGTTCTTCGATTACCTTTTCAAATTTGTCTATCCACTCCTTTTCCATTTCTAAAGAGACCTTTCCTGTAATCTTGACAC
Organism: bacterium; assembly: GCA_030596585.1. Classification (GTDB taxonomy): domain Bacteria; phylum NPL-UPA2; class JAUVJM01; order JAUVJM01; family JAUVJM01; genus JAUVJM01. The sequence goes on along the minus strand of JAUVJM010000142.1, from coordinate 1,994 downwards.
CTAAAACAGAGCCTTCACTTTCCGGTAGTTCTTTGATCATAACTATTCTCCTTTCTTTTGTTGTTTTTATTTTTATTTTATTCGAGTGCATTCAGTGGTTCAAGTCATATTTTCCAGTCTTTGCCGGATCAGCCAGTCTTCCTATGAAAAGAGCACTTCCGGTCCGATTCTCCTATTTTTCATGAGCTGCGGAACGTCCGGCAATCCAGCCGGTTGCGAATGCAGCCTGGAGATTGTATCCACCCGTGTCAGCGTGAACGTCAAGGAGCTCTCCCGCGATGAAGAGCCCCTTTGTTCGGCGGGATTCCATCGTCCTGGGATCAACCTCTCGCGTATCTATACCTCCAGCCGTCACAATTGCTTCGGAGAGCGGACGGGGCTTGGTCACTTCCAGTCGAAAGTCCTTGAGCCAGGTTCGCAGACACCTGCGTTCTTTTGCGGAGATACTGTTGGCTATGCGTTCAGGGGGTATTTCGGTGAGATTGAGGCAGACAGATACCATCTCCCGCGGTAGCAATCCCCGCAGAAGGCTGTTAATTTGTTCCTTGCCCCGTGATGCAAAATCGCGAAGGAGTCGAGCATCGAGTTTTTTCTCATCGAGCGCAGGTTTGAGATCGATGGAGAACACTATTTTGTGCCCGTTTCGTATGGCATCTACAGCTTCCCCGCTTAATGTGAGAATGGCAGGACCGGTAACTCCGAATTCGGTGAAGACTACCTCTCCGAATGCTTCTTTACGTTTTTTGCCGTTGACAAGCATGCGTACGTTGATGTTGCGCAGATTGAGTCCCTCCATTTTTCCAGCTATATCACCGGACGTTTCCAGAGGAACGAGTGCCGGACGTATAGGTACAATGCTATGGCCGGCGGATATTGAAAGGCGGTAACCGTCGCCTGTTGATCCAGTAGCCGGATAGGAGGCTCCGCCCGTGGCCAGAATAACAGAATCACATAAAAACTCTCTGCCGCGGGAAACGACACCAGTGACACGTCCGTCGCTAATCAGCAGTTTGTCAACGATAGAAGAATGTTTGATCTGTACACCGCACCGTTCAAGCCATTGCAGGAGAACTGTCAGGACGTCTGACGCTTTGCCGCTTGCAGGAAAAACACGTCCGCCTCTTTCTGTCACCAATTCAAGTCCGAGCTCTTTGAGGAAGTCCATAAGGTCGGTATTGGAGAATCGAGAGAAAGCCTGGCGAAGAAAAGAGCCTGTCTTGCCGAAGTGGGCAATGAAGTTGGTTACATCTGCAATGTTTGTGATATTGCAGCGGCCCTTGCCTGTAATGCAGAGCTTGCGGCCAGGGCGTTTCATCTTCTCGAGCAGAAGCGTGCTTGCTCCGGCTTCTGCTGCCTGTCCTGCCGCCATGAGTCCGGCGGCTCCTCCGCCAATTACAATTACTCTCCGTTTAATCATGTATTTACTGTCATCTAACATGTACTATACAAATTCAATAATGAACAATAATCACATATTCTGTTTAGTACAGTATAATATCTTCTTTATATTTTTAGGTGTAGGGCAACTATGAGTCAAAAGGAAAATGGTGTCAAGGCGTTTTGGTGGCGATGCAAAAAGATTGCTTGACAGGGTTGTTCACTTCTCTTAAAAATCGTTTGGAGGCATGCGAAAAATTCAGGAGGTGATAAATGGATAGTACATTACATAAGGTTGAGACGGAAAAGGCACCCAAGGCTATAGGGCCATATTCTCAGGCAGTTACAGCCGGAGAATATTTGTTTGTTTCCGGTCAGCTTCCGATTGATCCGGCGACGGGAAACTTTGTTGAGGGAGGAATTAAGGAGCAGACTGTTCAGGTCCTGGATAACCTGGGGGCAATTCTGGAAGCCAGTGACATCGGTTTTGATAGAGTTGTGAGAGCTGAGGTCTATTTGAAAGATATGAATGATTTTGGGGCTATGAATGAGGTTTATGCTTCAAGATTTACACATGATATAAAGCCTGCGAGGCAGGCCATGCAAGTTGCTAAATT
>JAUVJM010000119.1 GCA_030596585.1 bacterium | reverse complement strand
TCCGGGTCAAAGCTCAAAACCGAATCCGGGGGGCATCCGGCGAAAAACAGAACCTTCCCTCCCCTGGATACAAGTTTGAGACTCTGACGCAGGGCATCCACATTCCCGACGGAAACAATCACCACGTCTGCCCCCCCGCCGGTCTTCTCGTAAACGACTCTCTCAACATCATCCTTAGCAGAATTTATAACAATATCCGCTCCCAGTTTCGATGCCATATCCAGCCGGAAGTCCACAAGGTCACTGACAATAACCTGGCCGGCTCCAAGGTTCCGGACTAATTGCAGATGCAAAAGTCCGACAGGACCGGCCCCAACCACCATAACACTATCTCCGGAACGTATGCCGCACCTCTCCAGAGCACGAAGACAGCAGCCAATAGTCTCGGCGAAACAGGCTTCCTCATACGACAGATTGGCCGGTATTTTCATGACAGACTTCTCCACAGCAGGCTGGAGAATCCTGACATATTCTGCGAACCCTCCGGGGATTATATTCATCTTTTTGAAAGTCTCACACTGACTGTAACTGCCGTGCCGGCAATAACGGCAAACAAAACACGGCAGATGGTGAGTAACGATTATTCTCTCCCCGACCTCAACCCCCTCAACATCTTTGCCTACTTCGGCAACATCTCCAGCCACTTCATGGCCGAGAACCGCCGGCTCGGCAACCGTCCCACCTCTCATTTTGCTGACATCGGTACCGCACAACCCGCACACTCTTACCTTCATCAGGACTTCCCCGTCTCCGATACGAGGGGTGTCCATCTCTTCACATCTTACATCGCCAATGCCGTGGAAAGAAGCAGCTTTCACTTAATCATCCTCAGGGGTTGATCCTACAACATCCATAAGCTCTTTCGCCAGACGAATCGGCTTAGTCATAATTCTTATCGGGAGAGAAGTAATGAAAATAGTAAGGTCTTTGCGCATCTCCTCGGTAACACGGTGCGGTTTTGTAAGAATCCTGTCCAGAGTATCAGCAGTATAGGTTTCCAGAATTCTCTTCCGGTCAATCGCAATCTCGGTCCCGCACTCTTCACACCTGATTTTGTGAAGATACCTCCCGCTGTATCCGATTGTATGAAGAGTCTCCCTGTCACAGTGCAGACAAAAAAGATCTGTTTCTATTTTATTTGACATATCCCTACTCCCTCTAAACAACAATGGTCAGTTATCTGTGATCAGTCGTCAGTAAAACATGCTGCAAAGCCGGTCATTAGTTACCGACCGCTACCCACTGTTCACTGTCTTTTTTTCCCACCGCAGGAGATGAGTAACACCTCCCAACGTCCCGCCGTCCATAATCTCTTTGCGAATACGATTCTCCCTTTCAAGAACATCCATGGCACGGTTCGCAATCTCGACAACCTCTTTCTGCGGAATTACGACAACCCCATCCTCATCCCCGACTATCCAATCACCCGGATGCACAATCAACCCGCCAATCCGAACCGGAACGCCGATTTCGCCAAATCCTTTCGGCTCTCCTGCCGCGGAAGTTACCACCCGGGCAAAAGCAGGAAATTTCAGCTTTCTCACCTCTTCGACGTCTCTGATCGCCCCGTCTATCACCACACCGGATATTTTCTTCCGGACACAACTATGAGTCGCAAGCTCTCCCCACACTGCCGGCTCCGCCCCTCCTGCGTCAATGACAATAACGTCTCCGGCGCCGGCTCTATCAATCGCTTCAACGGGTTTCGCCCAATCCCCCGGATAAGTCCTCACCGTCACTGCAGTTCCCACCAACTTCACGTCACTCAAAACAGGCTTCACGCCTTTTAACTCTCCCTGCCTGTGCATGGCATCACTGATGTTGGCTGTCGAAACCTTCTTCAGGACATCCTGAACCCTATCCAGCGAGACCCTCCTGTAGAGAGTTGTCTTTATCCCTTTCCCCGTCTTCATTGCTCGTTTAATTTCTTCAGCCGCCTTCCGGGCATCGGCTGATTTGGTTATCGCACCGCCGACGACTACAATCCCCGCTCCCGCCTTGAGAGCTTCCGGCGCGGTCTCTGAGTTTATGCCGCCCGCAGCACCAAGCGGAATATTGATCGCTGAAGCCACCTCCTTCAGAAGTTCGAACGGCGTAGCGCCTTCCATCTGCTCATCTATCGCAGTATGAACGGTTACAAAATCAGCTCCCATCTTCTCTGCCTGTATAGCTCTTTCCTTCACGGATTTTATCCCGATTGTATCAACAACAATCTTCGTCCCGTAATTCCGAGCCGCCCTTACACATTCTTCAATGGTGGCATCAGCAGCAGCCCCCAGAACGTCAACCACATCAGCGCCCGCTTTGGCAGCGCATTCCACTTCCATGCGGCCGGCATCCATGACTTTCATATCAGCAACGATTATTCTGTCGGGAAATTCCGACTTGAGTCTCCTGACCGCCTCGAGACCTTCACTCTTTATGAGGGGAGTGCCCGCTTCCAGCCAGTCCACTCCTCCCTTGACACCTTCACGGGCAGCCTTCAAAGCTCTGTCAAGGTCAACAAAATCAAGTGCCAATTGCAAAACAGGATATGTCATATATGTATCGCCTTTCCGTCCACGGCAAGGCTCGCTTCCTTCAACGCCTCACCGAAGGTGGGATGCGGATGTATTGTCCCCGCAATATCTTCCGCCGTCGCCTCCAACTTCATTGCCAGTGCAGCTTCCCCTATAAGGTCAGTAGCCCCCGCGCCAATGATGTGTATTCCGAGAATCTCATCCGTTGCCGCATCACTGATGATTTTCACCATACCCTCCGTTTCGCCGGATGCCCTCGCTTTGCCAAGAGAACTGAACGGAAACTTTCCAATCTTGAGTTCCTTCCCCTCCGCTCTCGCTGTCTCTTCGGAAACTCCCACACAAGCAATCTCCGGCTGGGTGAAGATACAGCGAGGGATGATACCATAATCCATCTTAGCATCTAACCCCATAGCATTTTCAGCCGCTGCCACTCCCTCTTCGGAAGCTTTGTGCGCAAGCAGCATCCCGCCTACCGCATCGCCCACTGCATAGATACCCGCGGCGGAGGTCAACATCTTTTCATCCACCCTGATAAACCCTTTCTCATCAAGCAAATTCAGTCTCTCAGCGCCGATATTTACGGTATCGGGAACTCTGCCGACGGCAACGAGGACCATATCTGCCTTCAACTCATCTCCCGAAGACAACCTGGCGCTGATTCCCTTATCCTGCCCCCGGCCTATTTCCTGAAGCTTCACTCCCGTATACACGTCTATCTCCCGGCATTTCAGGCTCTTGCCCAATTCTTCGGCAACTTCAGCATCTTCGCCGGGAAGCAGCTGCGGCATCATCTCCACCAGGTTGACATTCGCCCCCAGTGCGGAGAAAATGCATGCAAATTCCACACCGATTGCTCCCCCTCCCACAACCAGAAGCCGATCCGGGACATCAGCCAACCCAAGTGCTTCGTTACTCGTAATTACAGTCTTGCCGTCGAACGGGAACAGTTCCGGCATTGCCGGAACTGAACCGACAGCAACAATAATGGCATCTGCCTCAAACTCTTCCGCCGATGCAGATTCACTCGTAACCCTGACTTTCCCCGGCTCTATTACCTCGCCTCTTCCCCGGATTAACTTAACTCCGTTCTTTTTGAAAAGGAAACCTATACCTTTACTAAGCTCCTCTACAATCTTCTTTGCCCTTGAGACTATCCCGGGAAAATCAGGTTCAACTTTCCCAACGTTTATCCCGAATTCTCCGGCAGTGCGTATTTGCCTCAGCACACTCACAGACGAAAGCAAAGCCTTTGTGGGTATGCATCCAACGTTAAGACAGGTACCGCCCAGCGAACCCTTCTCTATAACCGTAACCTCAGCGCCGAGCTGTGCCGCACGTATGGCAGCGACGTACCCGCCGGGCCCCGCCCCGATAACTAT
>JAUVJM010000052.1 GCA_030596585.1 bacterium | reverse complement strand
GATAATGAAACAGCTGCGGAAACTCATCGACGTTGTCAAGGTCCAGGATGTGACCGGCGAGGATTTTCTTGACAGGGAACTGGTCCTTGTCAAAGTCGGTGCAAAACCCGGTCAGCGCTCGGAAATAATGCAAGTTGCCAATGCTTTCCGTGCACGCACTGTTGACGTAAACCCAAAAACCCTGACGATTGAGGTAACGGGTAATCAGCCGAAAATAGGAGCTATGCTGGAACTCTTGCGCGAGTTCGGAATAAAAGAAATTGTGAGGACAGGCCGCGTTGCCATGAGCAGGGGAAGTTCATCCCGTTAGCAGACAATGGATCTAATAACAGGATTCAAGAAAAAGGCGCAGGCAAACCCCAGGGTGATAGTCTATCCTGAAGGAGAAAACGGGACAATTCTAAGTGCGGCATCAAGCATCCTGAAAGAAGGAATAGCAAAACCTGTACTTGTCGGGAAAAAAGCTGAAATTGAAAAAGCAGCGGGAGAAAAAGCGGTAGATATAAGTGCAGTTACCTTAATCGAACCCGAGAAGTCTGAGAAATTAGAAAAGTATGCTCGGCTCTATTGCGAGGATAAAGACAACATCTCTCTTCCGATAGCAAAGCGGCTTGTCAAAAAGCCTCTTTTTTTTGCCTCCATGATGGTTTCCTGCGGTGATGCGGACGGCATGGTGGGCGGCATAGCTCATGCTACGGCAAACGTGCTTCAGGTCTGCGGGCTGGCAATCGGATATGAACAGGGAATATCAGCACCCTCAAGTTTTTTCATCATGCTGGTTCCCGATGACACAGGATACAGGGAAATAATATTTGCGGATTGTGCCGTAAATATCAACCCGTCTGCGGAACAGCTTGCCGGCATCGCTATTGCTTCAGGGGAAAATGCCCGTAATCTTTTAGGCGTTGAGCCGAGGATTGCCATGCTGTCTTTTTCAACAAAGGGCAGTGCATCACATGAGCTGATTGACAAGGTAACGCTTGCCACCGCAATAGCGAAAGAGAAAGCTCCACATCTAAAAATAGACGGAGAGCTTCAGGCAGATGCAGCATTGGTCCCAAAGGTAGCAGCCAAAAAGGTAAAAGACAGTGATGTAGCCGGCAGAGCGAACGTCCTGGTATTCCCTGACTTGAATTCCGGCAACATAGCCTATAAGCTTGTCCAGTATCTTGCCGGTTCCAAGGCATTGGGCCCAATACTTCAAGGGTTCCAGAAACCTGTTAATGACCTTTCAAGAGGAGCAAGCGTTGAGGATGTCGTAGGGGTAACGGCAATAACCGTCGTAAGCGCACAGGGGAGAAAAACGACACAATGAAAGTGCTTGTAATAAACTGTGGGAGTTCCTCCATAAAATATCAATTGTTTGACATGCCGCAGAAAGAGCTTCTTGCAAAGGGACTGGTGGAAAAAGTCGGGGAAGGGAAATCTATCCTCACTCATCAGCACAAAGGCAGGGAATTTAGATCAGAAGTTCCGGTTTCAAACCATGAAGAAGGTATGAAACTCATAATGAAGACGCTCACCGACAAAGAAACGGGGGCTATAAGTGATATATCCCGGATAGATGCTGTCGGTCACAGAGTCGTGCATGGCGGAGAGAATTTCTCCGGATCCGTTAAAATAACAAAGGATGTCCTGGAAACAATAGAAGAGTATGCAGATTTGGCGCCTTTGCACAACCCGCCAAACCTTGCAGGTATAATGGCGATAAGCAGTATTCTGCCGGACGTAGTCCAGGCGGCAGCGTTCGATACAGCTTTCCATCAAACAATACCTCAGAAGGCTTATATGTATGCTATCCCGCGTGACCTATATGAGAAATTCGGGATACGCCGATATGGTTTTCACGGAACCTCGCACCGTTTTGTAGCAAGAAGAGCAGTCACGCTGATGGGGAAAGCAAAAAAAGAGACGAATGTCATAACATGCCATCTGGGAAACGGCTGCAGTATTACAGCAGTCAAAAACGGAAAATCCGTTGACACAAGCATGGGGCTTACTCCACTTGAAGGTTTAGTCATGGGAACACGCTCCGGCGATATAGACCCGGCAATAATATTCTACCTGGCAGAAAGACAGGGAATGTCAACCCGCGATATAAATACCATTTTGAATAAGAAGAGCGGTTTGCTGGGAGTGTCCGGTGTAAGCAATGATATGAGAAATGTCCTGGAGGAGGCTTCGAAAGGAAATGACAAAGCAGAACTTGCCATAGAGATTTTTTGCTACAGGATAAAGAAATACATAGGTGCATATACAGCTGTGCTCGGACATGTGGATGCGGTTGCGTTTACCGGCGGTATAGGAGAAAATTCCGCCCTTATCAGGGAAAAGGTGCTGGACGGGCTTGAGTGTCTGGGGATAAGACTGGACACAAACAGAAACTGTGATGATTCAAAAGCAGAGCGGCTTATCAGCAGCCGTGATTCGAAAGTAGATGTGTTTGTCATACCGACTGACGAGGAAGGGCGCATTGCCTATGACACACATAAGATTGCGTCCGGTAAAGGAGAGGCGGGATGAAAGTATGCGTATTTGAAGACAGAGATTACGATAAACTCTACCCATTGACGTACTTAAGAGCCACATTCGAACTAAAGTGCGGTCACACGTCCCTTCTGGAAAAAATAAAGAGAAAATTTGGAGCCGGCACCTTCTGCTATTTTGCAAGGGAACAGCTGGCGCCAGGTTTGAAAACCAAGATGCCGGACGAGTCTGTAAACGATCTTGATGCACTGCGTGATGACCTTTTGATTATCAATGGGAGATGGCTTGCATCCGGGACTGATGATTTGCAGGCGGATGGTCCGGAAGAGGTTGGAATTTCAGGGGAGACGCTGGTATACGCCAGGGTAAAAGCCGATACGGTTCAGAAACACCTGAAGGACGACTTCTTCGGATTCATAGACAGCATCAAATCCAACTTGAAAAACAAGGACGTGTCTTTGAAATTGATATCTTTCCCATGGGATTTGGTGTCCAGCAACGGCGATGCAATCAAGGACGATTTCGATATGCTCTCGCAGAAAGGCATATCAGGAAAATTTCCTCCGCAGGCGGCTATATACGGAGATGCCGACAGGGCATACGTGGCAGAGACCGCAAAAATACATCCGTTTGTGGTGCTTGATACGTCCGGCGGTCCGGTCATAATTGACGAAGGGGCTATAATTTATCCCTTCAGCAGGATAGAAGGACCTGCCTGCATCGGAAAGGATACCCAGATTCATGGTGCAAAGATAAGAGAGGGCACAGCAATCGGGCCGGTGTGCATGGTTGGAGGAGAAGTGGAAGAAAGCATAATACACGGGTATGCAAACAAGTTTCACGACGGTTTCCTGGGTCATAGTTACATCTGCGAGTGGGTAAATCTTGGCGCCCAGACAACAAACAGCGACATAAAAAATGATTATAGCCAGGTACAGGTTTACGTCAAGGGAGAACTAACCGACACAAACCAGACTAAAGTAGGATGTTTCATCGGAGACCACACCAAAACCAGCATCGGGACATTGTTGAACACCGGGAGCGTCTTCGGCATGATGTCTAATGTAATGAGCATCGGTGGACTGCTTCCCAAGTTCATACCGTCTTTCTGCTGGTTCATGAACAACAAAATCCTGAAGGGTTACGGATTTAGAATGTTCATCAAGACAGCCGAAACTGTTGTGTCGAGGAGAGGCAGGAAACTCACAGAAGACGATATAAGACTTCTGGAATACACATACAAACTCGTAAAACCTGAAAGAGATGCACTGATTAAAAAGGAGAGGATGTAATCATGGCAGATTCCGTAACAGACAAAGTCAAGAAGGTTGTGTCACGACAGTTGAAAGTTGAAGAGAGCCTGATAAACCCAGATTCGGATTTCGTTAAGGACCTGGGAGCGGACTCTCTCAAGAGCGTAGAGCTTGTTGCCGCTTTCGAGGAAGAATTTGACATAGAGATGGACGAAGAGGCAGCCTTAAACGTCAGAACCGTGGGTAAGGCAATCGAGCATATAGAAAAATCCATGAAGGAGCAGGGAAAGAGCGGCGCAGATCCTCAGTAGAGAGAACATGTATGAACTCCGGAGAGGTGCCCGAGCGGCTGAAGGGGGCGGTCTCGAAAACCGTTTGGCGGGTAACCGTCACGGGGGTTCGAATCCCTCCCTCTCCGCCAATGCAACCAATTCGAACCTTTGTGCCTCTCATCTAATTCATCTCTTCCCTTCTCCACTTGTGGAAAAGGGCCGTGTGGAGGACATCAAATTATGGCAATAGATTTTTCTCCTGAACGATGGGGCAAAATAAAGGAAGATGCACGCAAATGGTGGGCAGGCGAACTCGAACGTCCCTTGATACAAATTACCCTGTCAGGGAAAGACCCCGGGAAACCGCAGCCTTCATTGCCCTACTATGGATTCGCGTCATTTTACAATACTTCCGTCCCGGCAAAAGAAATCGTAAAGCGATGGGACTATGACCTCTCGTGTAAAAAGTATATGGGTGACGCATTCCCCTGTATCTGGCCAAACTTCGGGGCAGGTGTAATATCGGCTTTCATGGGAGCCGTATTGGAAAATGCTAACGATACAGTCTGGTTTCATCCCGAAAAAATGCAGGAGATTACTGAAGTCCGCTTCGCATACAAACCGGATAATGCCTGGCTGCAGCGCGTTAAGGACGTCTGCCAGGCTGCCATGGAATATTGGGCCGGTCTTGTGCAAGTGGGCATGATAGACCTCGGCGGCAATCTTGACATTCTTTCCATATTTCGTCCCAGCGAAAAACTTCTTCTCGACCTATATGACCAACCGGATGCGGTTAAATCCCTGACCTGGGAGGCACATGAACTATGGTTTAAGTACTTTGGCGAGTTCAACAAAATATTGCAGCCGGAGAATCCCGGGTATACCGCCTGGGCATCGATTTTCTCCGAAGAACCTCATTACATGCTGCAATGTGATTTTTGTTATATGATCAGCCCCGAAATGTTTGACGAATTTGTCAAACCGGAACTGGCTGCAGCCTGCAAACGGTTGAAAAACCCGTTTTATCACCTGGACGGCCCCGGTCAGCTGCCTCATCTTGATTCACTGCTTGAAATTAAGGAACTAAAAGGCGTCCAGTGGATTCCCGGTGCAGGGGTACCTCCGACAACTGAGTGGCCCGATGTCTATAGAAAAATCCGTGAGGCAGGGAAGCTAATACAAATATACCCGGAGCCTGAACCGATCGGGCTTAAGACACTTGATATTGTAGCTGAACAGCTTGGCAGTGCCAACGGCTTGGTCATGATCGGAAACGCTGACATTACGCAGGAAAAGGAAGTTGAGCATTTTCTTTCGGGGTATGATGCTTTGTAGTAATCAGTTCAACGTCTGTGTCAGCCCAATGTGAACACGTTGCCCTGCATACCGGTGAAGAAATCTATTGCAAGCCAGATTCCTGCAGTAATAAAACTTCCCAGAGCATAATTAGTGGCAACGGAAGGCTGGCATGCAGATGTGCCAAGTTAAGCAAGGGGGTTCATATTTAAATGACAAAGTGGCCCAAGATGACAAGAAGATCGGCTTGACAGAGCTATTTGCCCATGATAAAACTTATGTTATAAGTTCTCGAAAGTCTACTGTGTTGATCTTGATACACAACCAACACGACATCCTGTTAATGCCCGCTTTATTATAGATAGCAAATAGATCATCCCAGCTTTTCTGCCGCGTGTGGTATACCTATGATCGAGAGTTGAATTTCCTGCTCTTGGGTCTCTAAATAGAATGGAGGGAAGTGAGACAAGCCGCCTCTTACAACCCGGCGGCTTCGATGACAAGCGGCACTTCTTTATCCCAGCCGAGCGTCATCAGGTGGACTCCCTGACACATATCCTTCATCTCCCTGATCAGCCTTCCGGCTATTTCAACCGACTTTTTCCTTCTGTCTTCTTTCGGAACCGTCATTTCTTTTATTAACTCATCAGGCACAGAAACACCTGCAACGTTTTCGTTCATAAATTTCGCCATCCCAGCTGACTTCAGGAGCACAATTCCCACGAGAACAGGAACATTCAAATGCGAAACCTTCTTCATAAACTCCTCGAACTGTTTCGCATCATACACTGCCTGAGTCTGGAAAAACTGAGCTCCCGCCTCAATCTTTTTCTCCATCTTTATAATCTGGGGCTCCAGCGGATCCGAGGCAGGAGTTACCACGGCGCCTTTGAAGAAAGACGGCGCCCCATCCAGCTCATTGTCCGTCAGGTCCTTTCCGGATTCCAGTTTTTTCATTGTCTCAAGCAAAGATACGGAGTCAAGATCAAATACCGGCTTTGACTGAGGATGGTCACCCAGAGTGACATAATCTCCGGTCAATGCCAGAACGTTCTTGATACCCAGAACGTAAGCACTCAGCAAATCAGATTGGAGGGCAAGTCTGTTTCTATCCCGGCAAGTCATCTGAAAGACAGGCTCTATATCCATTTCCAGGAGCTTCTGGCATACGGCCAGTGACCCTACCCGCATAACCGCACTCTGGATATCGGTCACGTTAACGGCAACAACCTTCCCCCGCAGATATTTCTCAGCTTCTTCAAGTATCTTTTCCAGATTCACGCCCTTGGGGGGGCCAATTTCGCCGGTTACGACAAACCCGCCGCCTTCAAGAGCTTTCTTCAAACGAGTCATTTTTCCAACACCCCTTCTTTGCCCTGCTACTACCCACTCGAAAGACCTTCCTGAACGTTCTTGAGAATTTCCTCACGGTGAGACTCTTCTATATTGAGGAACTGCAACCCTAACCGGTAGTTCCCTGTCTCAACCTGCCTTATCCAGACAACCTTACCGGTGGCAGGAATAGGCAAAATCGTCTTCTGACCGCCGGCAACCGCTTTCTTCAGCACAACGTCCATAACACTGCTGACGGGCACGTAAACCTCAGATTCAAAACAAAGCCCTCCGCCGCATACGTTTGCCGTATCCGAGTTCCTCTGTTCCGAAAGATGATCGAGGCTCATACCCCTCGCCTCGCGATAACGAAGCACCAGCTTCTCCTCCCTCCGGGGATATTGCCTCCTGTTTTCTCCTGCGTAGGTTTCTGCCACTATTCCCCTCCTGTTTAAACCATATTTTCTGAAAGCTGATAGCCAAAACTGGTGTCCCCAGGGGGACTCGAACCCCCGCTATCACCTTGAAAGAGTGATGACCTAACCACTAGTCGATGGGGACATTAAACACAGTGATCAGTTGTCAGTGACCAGCAGAACACAACATTGAGATCTCAAAAAACTGCCCGCTGATCACTGACTACTGTTTTTTCTGGTGCGCCCTGCAGGACTCGAACCTGCCACTCACGGCTTAAAAGGCCGTTACTCTACCAGATGAGTTAAGGGCGCCATACATCTTTCACTTTGATTGTTTGTTCTCTTCCCGGGCCAGTGGAAACCATGCAAAGCTCAGTTTCCGCCAAACCGGATATTTTTTCCAGGTAACGTCTGGCATTCATGGGCAAGTCTCTGAAACGCCTGACTCCCGAGGTATCCTCATTCCACCCATCCATTTCCTCATAAACCGGCTTACAGCTCTCGACTACTTTCAGGAGAGACGGGAACTCACGCAGAGTCCTGCCGCCGTATTCATACCCAACGCACATTTTTATCTTACTAAATCTATCCAGAATGTCAAGTCTTGTTACGGCAATGCAATCAAGCCCGTTGATAATGGCAGACTGTCTCACCACCACGGCATCGAACCAGCCGCACCTCCTTGGCCGTCCCGTCGTACGCCCATATTCGCCGATAGGACCTGCATTTCTGAGTGTTTCAGCCAGATCACCTTCAAGTTCGGTGGGGAAAGGTCCCCCTCCAACCCGTGTTGTGTATGCCTTGACGACCCCCACGACTTTATCAATCCTCGTGGGTCCGACACCAACGCCGACACACGCTCCGCCGGAAATCGGATGAGACGAAGTAACGTATGGATAGGTTCCAAAATTAATGTCGAGTAAAGCCCCCTGAGCGCCTTCAAACAAAACGTTCTCCCCATTACGGATTGCCTCATTCACCATAAAAGACGTATCAGTAACAAACGGCTTCATTCTCTCTGCATAGCCGGTGTACTCATCCAGCATCTTCTTTTCGGAATCAAGATGATGATGGCTGTTAAGCCTGCGCAGAAGGTCGTTCTTCTCCGAAAGCCCAATTTCAAGCTTTTCTTTCAGCACTTCCCTATCAAGAAAATCACATACACGAATTCCGACTCTTGCTGTTTTGTCCATGTATGTAGTGCCGATTCCGCGCCCGGTGGTTCCAATCTTGCCTTTACCTCTTTTCTCATCTATGACTCTGTCAAGAACCTTATGGTACGGCATAGTGATGTGCGCCCGGTCACTTATGAAAAGCCTGCCGGCAAAAGCTATCCCCTTTGGCTCAAGCTCTTCTATTTCCTCAATCAACCCCTGCGGGTCAATGACAACCCCGCTTCCGATTACGCACTTCTTGCCGGGATGAAGAATTCCTGAAGGGATAAGGTGGAAAGTAAACTCTTCTTCCCCAACAACGACAGTATGACCCGCGTTGTTGCCGCCCTGATAACGGGCTATGACATCAGCTTGCCGGCTCAGGATATCTATAATCTTTCCCTTGCCTTCATCTCCCCACTGCGTTCCGACAACAATTATCGCCGCCATAATCTCCCTCTTTGTAGTTCAACTACAACCTCACCTGCTTCACATCAGATATATGTTCGCTCTTTTTAATCTCTTCGAGGACATCCGCCGGCACGAG
>JAUVJM010000151.1 GCA_030596585.1 bacterium | reverse complement strand
GCAAGTTCCAGAAAATGGACTTTGACCCGGAATTAATACGTAACCATGCTCTTCAATTTGATACGAATGTCTTCAAACAGGAAATTCATGATTATGTCGAAAAGAGGTATCAGGAATGGACTCGAAAGCGGAGAGGCGTCTTTTCACCTTAGTTTTAGTTGCTGCTGATCTGGTGCTGGTCAACCTTTCCTTTTTGCTCGCTTACTGGATCAGGTTCAGCTTCGCGGCTCCTCGGGGTATTCCCTCCATTACCCCCTACCTGTACGGGCTGATCCCCGCCTCGGCGGTTTTTCTTCTTGCCTTCCGGAATCTGGGATTGTACCGTCCGCGGCGCGGACGCCCCGGTATAACGGATGAGTTCTACTCGACGATGATTGCATCTTCTCTGGCGCTCCTCATCCTTCTGGCAACTACTTTCTTCTACCGGAGTTTTGAATACTCCCGCTTTGTTCTCATGCTCGGCTGGGGCATTAGTGTAATATTCATTGGCAGTTCCCGTGTCTTGCTTGGCAGATTTGAGGAAAGGATGAAAGCCAGGGGGATTGGAACAACGCCCGTTCTTATTGTGGGGACGGGAGCTATCGCCAGGATGATTGAGGAGAGAATTCACAACCACCCGGGGTTGGGTTACCATGTGATTGGGTTTCTTGATGATGATTCGGGAAGGGTCCGGAACAGGGTGCTTGGGAGAATTGAGAATCTGGCGCCTGTATGCCGTGAGCGGGGGGTGGAGATGGCAATCATTGCTCTTTCAACGCCGACGCACGATAAACTTACGGACGTTGTGAATCGCTGTCTGAATGGGAAAGTCCCATTCAGAGTTGTATCGAACCTATTCGAGATTGTATCCGGTCCCCTGAGTGTGGAAGAGATTGATGGGGTTCCCGTCTTTGGCTTAAAAGAGGAGCCTCTTCAGGGCTGGAATAGCTTTGCGAAAAGATTGGTTGATGTATCGGTTTCGTTCATTGGGCTTGTAATTGCTTCTCCGATATTTGTTTTTATCGGATTATTGATTAAATCAACTTCGCCCGGGCCTGTATTCTTCACACAGGAGAGAGTTGGTCTGGGAGGCAGAGTTTTCAGAATGTGCAAGTTTCGCTCCATGCGTGTTGACGCGGAAGCGGAAACAGGTCCCGTCTGGACTAAGGGAGATGATGTTAGAAGAACCAGGGTTGGATATTGGCTGAGGCGGTTCAGCTTTGATGAACTGCCTCAGTTCTGGTGTGTGCTAAAGGGAGATATGAGTTTGATAGGACCCCGGCCGGAACGTCCGGTATTCGTGGAACGGTTCAAGCAATCAGTGCCCCGGTATATTGAGAGGCATAAAGTAAGACCTGGGCTGACAGGCTGGGCTCAGGTGAACGGTTTTCGCGGAAACACGGCGATTGATGAGAGGACAGGATGTGACCTGTATTACATTGACAACTGGTCGCTGTTCTTCGATTTGAAAATATTTGTAAAAACTTTCTTCGAGTTTGTTTTCCACAAACACGCCTATTAAAACAGACCACAGACCAAAAGCAAAAACAAACCGCTGAGATCTGAAGTCTGAAGTCTGGAGTCTGAATTGCCAGCCGATATAGAGGATTTCACAAAGTATCTCAAAGGGACGCAGAGAGGCTGCGGGGGGATAACTCATCTTGAATACATCCCGCCTGAGGAGGCTGATTACCGCGATTTCCAATCTCTTTTGAGTGCACCGTTGTCAAAAGCGCTGCGCGGAATGGGAATTGAGAAGTTATATTCCCATCAGGCAGAGGGAGTAGAGCTGGTAAAGGAAGGTGAAAACGTTCTTGTTGCAACTCCCACTGCCAGCGGTAAGACCCTTGTCTACAATCTTCCCGTGTTTGAAGCGGTTTTGCAGGACCCGTCTGTCAGGGCTCTTTACGTTTTCCCGACAAAGGCTTTGACACAGGACCAATTAAAGACAGTTCGCGAATTCGGACTTGAATTCGGGAAAGGCTCTGTGAGGGCTGAGATATACGACGGGGATACGCCTGCTCCCGCCCGCATGAAGATAAAGCGCAATCCCCCAAATATTCTTCTAACGAACCCCGACATGCTCCATCTGGGCATTCTCGCCTATCATTCGTCCTGGGAGGAATTTTTTTCTAACCTCAAGTTTGTCGTTCTGGATGAACTGCATACCTACCGCGGTATTTTCGGCTGTCATGTTTCTCATATACTGAGGCGGCTGAGGAGAATCTGCAAGTATTACGGGAGCAATCCGCAGTTCATTGCCTCTTCTGCCACCATCAGTAACGGCGAAGAATTCACAAGGAAACTTACGGGATTGGACTTCAGGGTTATTGAGAAGAGCGGTTCCCCGAAAGGTCCAAGATATTTCATGTTCTGGAATCCCGGGAAGCGCAGTCCCTATGGTGATGCGGCTTTTCTGTTGAATGAATCCGTCACTTCCGGTCTCAAGGTTATAGTCTTCACCCGGGCGAGGAAAATTACCGAGCTTATTGCCAACTGGGCATTGGAAGGCAATCCTTCTCTCGCG
>JAUVJM010000045.1 GCA_030596585.1 bacterium | reverse complement strand
CGTCGGTGGGGTTTTGTCTTTTGCTCGCTTTTCTGGTCTGGAGTATAAGGAGAAAAGGGGTGGCAATTGCTCTTGTTTCAGCGCTGATAATTTCCTATTCCTTTCTGACAATTACCCGTAACAGAGATTGGAAAGATGATTTCACGCTGTGGGATAAAACAGCTCGACAGTCTCCAAATTCAGCGCGGGCTCAGCTTAATCTCGGCATATATTGTTGCAAGACAGGCCGGTTTGAGGATGCTGTAGTGCATCTCCGGAAGGCAATTGCGATTTCGCCGGGATGGGTGAAGTGTCATGCAACCCTCGGGTATGTTTATCTTCAAACCGGATTGCTTGAAGATGCAGAACAGGCACTTGAGACTGCCCTCAAGATTGACCCGTCATCTGCTATAGCGCACCTCAATCTTGGTGTGGTGTACGAACGTGGAAGCAGGTTTGAAGAAGCAATCAAGGAAAGGAGGAAAACAGTTATATTGGAGCCGGACAATGCCGGTTTCCATTACGATTTGGCTTGTGTGTATGAAGGGCAGAGGGAGCTTCGCGAAGCTCTCTACCATTACGGGCAGGCTATAACGCTGAATCCTTCTGATATTCAGGCGCTGAATAACCTGGGATGCATCTATTTCAAGATTGGGATGTTTGATAAAGCCAAATCATCATGGGAAAGAGTTCTTGAGGTTGCCCCTGATTTCAAAATGGCGAAAGATAATCTGAAGCAGTTGGAGATTCTGAGGGGTAAGAGATAAGTACTCAGAAGGCAAAGTAAACTTTGCAGCTACATCTAAACGCTCACATAGAAAAACACCCCAGAGCCTGGGGTGTTTTTCCTGTTAATTTCAAACCTAATTCGCTGGTGTATTACCACCTGGATCCCAAGCTGCGTGTCCGTCAACGTAGTACTCGTTAATTCCGTCACCCTGATGGTTGGCTGACGAAGCATCCCCGAGCAATACTGTGGCAGACGGGTTCTGCTCAGCTTCAGTCAGACCTGTGACCATGCTGTAACAACTGGCACCAGGACTACTCGGACAGCTACTGACCGCTGTGCCGCCTATACCATATTGTGCCGCCATTTCGAGAATGCTATCAGGAAAAGCCTCGTCATGGTCGATGGCATACATCTTAGCGGCTTGGCCCATACCTCTGACGTTACTCAGGCATACTGCCCTTCTCGCTTGCTCTCTTGCTCTTGCTAGAGCCGGCAATAGCATTGCTGCCAGAATGGCAATAATCGCTATTACAACCAATAACTCAATAAGCGTAAAACCCTTCTTCATATCTTTTCACCCCCTTCCTCAATCTTATCTCAAGTAAATATTAACACCTGTATGCTTCCAATGTCAAGCGTTTTTTAATTTTTCTCTAATTTTTTTCATTTTACTTGTGTTTTGTAAGGGCGTATAATGACGGGGCAATTAAGAATTAGGAATTAAGAAAAAGATTCTTTAAGCTTTTCGTAATTGTATTTGAGAGGGGGGGCGAGAATGGCGGAGGGGATTTTTATTACTGTTGAGGGAGTGGATGGAAGCGGGAAGACGACCCATTGTGAGAAGATATGTGCATACCTCGAGAGGAAAGGGTTTGAAGTCGTTCGCGTTCATGAACCGGGGGGGACCAGGATCGGCGAGCAGGTAAGAGATATCCTTCTCTCTTCCGGGAATGAGGAGATGATAGATAGAACGGAACTATTTCTTTTTATGGCAAGCCGCGCGCAGCTTGTTGAAGAAGTAATCCGTCCCGCAGTTCATGCCGGGAAAATCGTTGTGTGCGACCGCTACATAGACTCTACGGTTGCCTACCAGGGGTATGGCCGGGGGGTTGATGAGACACTTATAAAAAGTCTGAACAAGTTTACGATAGGCAATGTTGAGCCGGATCTCACCATCATACTCGATCTGGATACTCCCATCGGCTTGAGAAGGGCAAAGAAGCGGCCGGGCGGGGGGAAGCCTGACAGGATTGAGAAAGGGAAACTGGGGTTTCATCAGCGGGTGAGGCAGGGATATCTGGCACTTGCCAGGACCGAACATATAAGAGTCAGGGTGGTGGACGCAGACAGGGACATAAGGAAGACGGAGAGAGCAATCAAGAGACACATAGATAGTTTTTTGACTAAATTCCACGTAGATTCCTGAACCCCGAATGCTTTCGGGGCAGGCTTGGTAAGGGATTATCTTGGCTTTCAAGGACATTGTAGGTCAGCCGCAAGCAGTGAGATTCCTCCGGAATTCCATAAGAAACGGGAGGCTCGCACATGCCTATCTTTTTGCGGGAGGCGAGGGAATAGGCAAGACTTCGTGTGCTGTTTCTTTGGCCCAGGCTTTGAATTGTGAGGGCGGGATTGAGGATGGCTGCGGAAGCTGTTCGGTGTGTCGGAAGATTGTGCAATTCAACTCGCCTGATTTTATAAGGATTGAGCCCGGCGGGGCTGCCAGAGTGATTGCGATAGGCAATATCCGCAGACTGCGCCGGGAGATTTATCTCCAGCCTGTAGAGGGGAAATACAAGGTTTTTCTGCTGTCGCATGCCGAGAGGATGAATGAGGAAAGCAGCAATGCTCTCTTGAAAGTTCTTGAGGAGCCTCCCGAGAAGTCTCTTCTTATCCTTTCGAGTTCGCATCCGCATTTGCTTCTGTCCACGATTCTATCCCGGTGTCAAGTGCTGGCGTTCAGGAAGCTGGCACTGGAGGAAGTCACAGCCGTTTTGCGGAAGAAGATGGATGTTGGGGATGGTCCGGCAAAATTGGCGGCTAATCTGAGTGATGGCAGTCCTGGGAAAGCTATGACTCTTCTGCGGGATGGGTTGGAGGGAAGAGACAGAGTGATGTCCTGGCTGGGAGGACCTGGGACAGGGGATGTTGATAATATCCTGTCCGAGGCAGAAGAAAGGACTTCCAAATCAGGCAGCAGCGGCGCTGAGCAAAGGAAGAAGTTGATTATGTTTCTTGACGTAGTCCTGAGCTGGTATCGGGACTTGCTCATGATTGTCGCGGGAAGCTCGCGAGTTCTGAATGAGGACTACGTTCGGGAACTGAAGCGTGCGGCGTGCGGCCTTTCCGTTGGGCAGATTCAGAAAGCGTTGAATGTCATTTTGCTATCACAGCGGTGGATTGAGTCCAACGCAAATCCCCGTCTTGTGCTCGAAGTCTTATTTCTTGAGATTAGAAAGCTGATGGCTGATAGCTGAGGGCTATTATATGAGAAAGGTAGTGCAAGTTAGAACGGGTGAACGGGAGAAAATATTTCCGGCTGAGGTGTATCAATTGCGTTTGGTTCCGGGTGAGTCCTGTGTTATTGAATCGGAGCGAGGGCTTGATTTTGGTGAAGTGCTTTCGGAGCCGGAGATGATACTGGAGGCAGAAGTTCCGAGATCTCTGAGGCGCGTGGTGCGCAAGGCGGGGCGTGAGGATTTAAGGCAGTATGAAGAGAATAAGAAGAGGGAGCGGGATGCCTTTCAGACCTGTCTGCGTAAAATAGCGGAGAATGGGCTTCCCATGAAGCTGGTCATGGTTGAAGTTTCTTTTGACAGGAGCAGAATAACATTTTACTTCACAGCGGAGGGGAGAGTTGATTTTCGCGAACTTATCAAAGATCTTGCCAGGGCATTCAGGACACGGATCGAAATGCGTCAGATCGGGGTGCGGGATGAGGCGAGAATGCTTGGCGGGATAGGATGCTGCGGCAGGACTCTCTGTTGTGCTACCTGTCTCAAGAGTTTTGAGCCGGTGGGTATTCGTATGGCGCGCAACCAGGGACTTTCCCTCAACCCTGACAAGATTTCAGGCTTGTGCGGCCGTCTGATGTGCTGCCTTGCTTTTGAGAACGAAACCTATGTGGAGGCGCTTAAGGAATTGCCGAAGGAAGGTGCCCAGGTAACGACTGAAAAAGGTCCTGGTAAAGTCACGGCGGTAAAGGTTCTAATGAAGCTGGTAACCGTGGAATTGGAAGACGGGCAGGAATTGGAACTGCCTGCGAAGAGCATTGTCAGAACGTGGTGGAGGGGGCGCCGTTCCAGACCGTAGGAAAGGCACAAAGTGGCAAAGGCACAAAGTAAAAGAATCAATTCTCCAATTCCTAAAAAACTCCGTGCCTGTATGCCTTTGTGTCTGAAAGGACTTAGAGCCAGAATTTATTTGAACTCCAAATGCTTTTGGGGCAGGCTTCGTGAGGAATATCCTTGAAAAAATTCTATCTAACAACTGCTATTGATTATCCTTCGGGGCCTCCTCATATAGGCCATGCCTATGAGAAGATTCTGGGGGATGTAATAGTCAGGTGGCGCCGTTTGCAGGGTGAGGACGTTTTTTTTCTGACAGGGACAGATGAGCATGGTCAGAAGATAGAAAGATATGCGCGGGAGTTTGGAAAGTCTCCCCAGGTTTTCGTTGATGAAATGAGTGCCCGCTTCCGTGAGATGTGCATGAAACTTGATATTTCGAATGACGATTTCATAAGAACCACTGAGGAGAGGCATAGAAAGGTCTGCCGGGATATTTTTCGTAAGGTTTTCGAGAAAGGGGATATCTACAGGGGGAAATATGAAGGGCTCTACTGCGTTGATTGTGAGGCCTTTTACGTAGAGCGGGATCTTGTAGAAGGGAAATGCCCGGTGCATGGCCGCAATGTCGAAAGGGTTGAAGAGGAAAGCTATTTTTTCCGCATGAGTAAATACCGGGATTATCTGTTGGAGTTTCTTGAAGGGAATGAGGAATTTGTTCAGCCTGAAGTCAGAAGAAATGAAATAATCAACCGCCTGAGGGGCGGGATAAAGGACCTGTGTGTTTCCCGGTCGAGTTTGGAGTGGGGCGTGCCACTCCCCAACGATGATAAACACGTTATCTATGTGTGGTTTGATGCACTTCTGAATTATGTTTCCGCTATTGGATATCCTGGAGAGAGGTTTGGAGAATACTGGCCTGCGGACATTCATCTGATTGGCAAGGACATCCTGTGGCAGCATGCCGTAATCTGGCCGTCAATTCTTCGGGCGGCAGGTTTGGAACCGCCCGGGAAAATCTTTGTTCACGGATTTGTAAATGTCGAAGGCGAGAAGCTCAGTAAGAGCAGTGGGGTAAGAGTTGACCCTCTGGAACTGGTGGACAAATTCGGAGTGGACGCATTGAGGTATTTCCTGATAAGGGAAATTCCGTACGGTGAAGACGGGAACTTTTCGGAAAGCGCTCTCATAAGGCGGCTCAATAACGATCTTGCGAACGACCTCGGGAATTTGTTGAGCAGGACTCTTACCATGGTGGAAAAGTATTTCGGCGGAAATGTCCCCGACAGGGGAGATGTTCTCGCTGTTGATAGGGACATGGTGAGGGTTGCGGAGGATACAGTGCGTGAGGTTGGTGATTATATCGATAATTTTCGGTTGGGAGAAGCCTTGATATATATCTGGAGGCTGATTAGCCGGGCGAACAAGTATATCGAAGAGACGAGTCCGTGGGTTCTCGCGAAAGAGGAAGAAGGAAATCTGCGTCTCGGGACGGTTCTGTATCAGTTGGTGGAAAGCCTGAGGCTGCTGGCTATTCTCATTTCGCCTTTCATGCCCCGGACTTCTTCAAAGATGTGGGAACAGCTTGGGATGAGGAAAAAGTTTGAAGTTCTGGATGGCAAGGAGGAGTTGGTCTGGGGAAGATTGAAGCCGGGGCAGAGGGTGAAGAGGGGAGAGAATCTCTTTGAGAAAAAGGAGAATGGAAACAATGAAAAATAAAACGTATGTTATGTTACTTCTGACGGGAATCTTTATTTTTGTCAGTGCATCTAATGATGCACCAGCAATGCTGGCAAGGCAAAAAGCTGTAGTTGATTCTACAAATTCTTTTACCTTTGTTGTTATTGGTGATACGCGAGCTGGCGTTGAAATATTTAAGGAGCAGATTAATACTATAAATCTACTCTCACCTGATTTCGTGATTGATGTTGGAGATCTGATAAATGGTTATGAGAAAGAGGACCAAAAGGTAGAAGAAATGTGGAATGAGTTTGACGAGATTGTCAAGGGATTCACCTGTCCTCTAGTCATGGTTCCCGGAAATCATGACATTTGGGATCTTCAGTCAGAGCAAATTTACAGGCGTCGGTATGGTCCCACTTATTTCTCTTTTAATCACAAAAATTGCCATTTTATTGTGCTGAACACAGAAGTTTTTAGTAAAAACGACCAGTTGCAACATTGCTTTGATGAGAAACAGCTTAAGTGGCTCAAGAAAGATTTGGAGGAACACTGTGGCAACAATCGTCTTACATTTGTATTTCTGCACAAGCCGGCATGGCAGGACTGTCATGTTTCTCCAGAATGGATGCCTTACTGGAATAGCAAGATACATCCTTTGTTGGTAAGGTATGGTGTAAACGCAGTATTTGCCGGACATGTGCATCTCTATTGCAAGTACACGCCACGCGATGGCGTGACTTACTACATCACAGGCGGGGGGGGAGCTCCATTAAGTGGCATTGAGCAAAAAGGTGGATTCTTCCACTACATGATTATCACTGTTCGCGGGAGTCAGTGGTACCCTGCAGTGGTTCGTCAGAATGGTATTTGCCACGATGATATCGTTACTCAAAAAAATTAAAACAAAGGTGAAGGAGCGAGATGGCAAAGTCTGGACAGACGATGCAATAGAGGTATTTCTTGATACAAATTGTGATTGATATTTGGAAAAGCAGAGTGAGGATCTCTTTCGTTTACAAAATTGGCATCCAATAGCTTCAAAAAACTGGTAGTGCCAAATAAAACATGAAAGAATATGAAAGATTGGCAAACGCGAGATTGTGCTAAGTGCCCTGTCTGCCTGGACTTGGGCTAATTAAGGAGCCCCGTCCAGACAGACAAAAAGGGGGGAGGGAAACTCATCACTGCAGAAATGTCATTCCGCACTTGATGCGGAATCCAGGATTCCAGCACGACTGTGGCGTTTTCTGGATTCCAGGTGGAGTTTACGTGCCTGGATTCCCGCCTGCGCGGGAATGACAAAAGAGCGCGGGAATGACAAGCATAAAAAGAAGATGTTTTTGACAATACCAAAAAACTATAGAAGAGGGAATGATGGATAAAGTGGAAGATTTAGTAAGGGATAGAGGCGATAAGATCATTGTGGAATTTCGCGGCGGTGGCGGCAGTATCCCTGTGATTGCCGTTAGAGGAAAATCACTTGCCGAAGCATGGGAGAACTCCATGCTGGCGCTCTGCTATTATGGATGTGAGTTCCGGACCGAATATGACCGGCGCGATGAGGATGGGAATTTTATTGAATCTCCGAGTAAGGACTGCACAATGAGAATGATTATTGAGGATCCGGTTTCGGAGCCTCTCATCCATAAAGCTTTCCCGGGCGGATTGGAAGACCTGGAAGAGTACCGGCAGGAGGTTCTGGAGGGAGTGAAAGATCACTGGGTAAGGGATTTGTCAAATCCTGAGGACAAACGCTGGGAATATACGTATCATGAGAGGTTGTTCAATTACCGCCTGCCCGGGGTTGAGAAGGGAACCAATCAGGTGGATGAGATTATAGCAGGTCTGTCCAGGACCCCATACAGCAGGCGGTACCAGGCAATAACGTGGAAAGCCTGGCAGGATACTAACATCGAGGACCCGCCCTGTCTGCAAAGTTTATGGTTTCGTATATTAGAAGATGAGGAAGGCAAGAAATGCCTTAATATGAATGTAAGATTCAGAAGCCGCGATGCGTATGATGCGGCATTTATGAACTGTTTTGCATTTATCCATTTGCAGGAGATGATAGCACTGGGAATAAGTAAGCGAATGGGTGAGGAAATCGGGTTGGGCAGGTATGTGGATGAGTCTGACTCATATCACATATACGGGAAAAGGCTTGAAGATTTCGAGAGCCGTTTTTTGAGCCAGGTTCTTTCCCGGAGTTTTGGGGAGAGGACATGGACAAGGGATTTTGCGGAAGAGTTTTTCAGGGAGGCGAGGCCTAAAATAGCTGAGAAAATAGCCCGGCAGGATGCAAAATACAGTGCTCAGTTGTCAGTGACCGGTGATTAGCAGAGCAAGCTCTGCAACTACAATCGTAGTTGCCCGATTCATCGGGCTTTTCCAAATTCCGATGCTTCAAAATATGGCCAGAGTAGATAGGCGCAAAGTGACAAGAAAGCAGGCACAAAGTTTAATTTTTTTGTCTTACTCTGTGCCTTTGTGCCTTTGGTGCTGAGTATTTATATGAAAGAAGCGTATCTGTATGAGAAAGCCAATGGCAAAGCTGTTAAATGCAAGCTTTGCGCCCACAGGTGTACTATTGCTCCCGGGAAGGAGGGTATATGCCGGGTCAGGGAAAACAGGGGAGGCACACTCTATTCTCTGGTTTACGGGAAAGCTGTTGCCAGAAACGTTGATCCGATTGAGAAGAAGCCTTTTTTTCACTTTCTGCCCGGTTCATCCTCTTTTTCCATAGCGACGGTCGGATGCAACTTTCACTGTTCTTACTGTCAGAATTTTGACATATCGCAGATGGTCCGGGATGGGAATGAGATAATCGGAGAAAGCCTTCCACCCGAAGATGTGGTAAGATTGGCTGTCGAGTACGATTGCCGAAGCATTTCATATACCTATACTGAGCCGACAATCTTCATGGAATACGCTTACGACACAGCATGTTTTGCGAAGGAGAAAGGGCTCAAGAACAATTTCGTTACCAACGGTTATATGACGGAAGAAGCCTTGAAGTTTGTCCGTCCAAATTTGGATGCAGCCAATATTGATCTCAAGGCATTTACCGACAAGTTCTACACTGATATGTGCGGTGCAAAACTGGAGCCGGTCCTTTCGAGCATTGCTGGGATGAAGCGTCTTGGCATATGGGTGGAAGTTACTACTCTCATCATTCCGACGCTGAACGATTCACCGCACGAGCTGCGGGAAATAGCCGAATTCATAAAGAGTGTCGGGGAGGAGATTCCATGGCACGTGAGCCGGTTTCATCCAACCTACCGGGTTAACGATACACCTGCGACTCCGGCTGATATTTTGAGGAAGGCGCGGGAAATTGGCAGAGAAGCGGGGTTGAGATACGTTTACACGGGTAATATTCCTGGTGATGACGGAGAAAATACCTATTGTTACCAATGCGGGAAACTGCTAATTCGGCGCTATGGGTTTCAGGTTATCGAGAATGTGATTGTTGACGCGAAATGTCCTCAGTGTGGGGCAGTTATTGACGGTGTCTTTTGAAAAAGCCTAAAATAGAAATAAGAAGTGACAGATGTAAGGGATGTCAGCTCTGCATAGCTGTTTGTCCCCAAGGACTAATCAAAGTGTCGGATGAATTGAATGAGATGGGTTATCATCCTGCACAGTACTGCGGGAAGGGTTGCACCGGATG
>JAUVJM010000115.1 GCA_030596585.1 bacterium | reverse complement strand
TTTGAGAAAGGGGGCCTGGTTATGGAAAAGAGGGGATTATGCAATGGGTGCATAAACGACCGGTGGTGCACCTTTCCCAGGAAATTTCCTGTCTCGCAATGCGAAGAATTCACCGGTTACGAACCAAAACCAGAAAGGACGGGGAAAACAAAACCGGAGGAAATAAAATCTGATGGGGAACAGACTGTAGGAAAGTAAGGAGGTAGAACCATGAATTTGCAGAAACCAAATGCAAACGATGCTACGCGGACGTTTAATCGTTCAAAGAGCGTAGTCCCCGGATCCGGACTTTGTTCACGGTGTGTTGACGGGTGTAAAGGGAATTGCGAAGTATTCAAAGCTTCCTTCAGAGGCCGCGAGGTGCTTTATCCCGGACCTTACGGAGAAGTAACAGCCGGAGGAGACAAAGACTACCCTGTGGATTATTCACATTTGAATATCCAGGGCTATGCCCTGGGAGCAAAAGGCTTACCCGAAGGGATTGAAGGAAATCCTGATACTGCGAAATTTCCCGACGTTGAGGTGAACACTGAATACGGCTGGGACATCAAAGTGGGGATGAAACTTCCGGTTTTCACAGGTGCGCTGGGGTCAACCGAAATTGCCGGAAAAAACTGGGAGCATTTTGCAATCGGAGCAGCTATTTCCGGCATTACGCTGGTCTGCGGAGAAAATGTCTGCGGCATAGACCCCGGACTCGAGATTGACAGCAAAGGTAAGATTAAAAAGTCCCCGGATATGGACAGGCGCATAGAGACCTACAAAAAGTTCCATGAGGGCTACGGAGAAATATTAGTACAGATGAATGTGGAAGATACGCGCTTGGGAGTAGCTGAATACGTGAGAAAAAAACACAATCTTGAGACTATTGAACTTAAGTGGGGACAGGGCGCCAAATGCATAGGCGGGGAAATTAAGGTCAGAAGTCTGGAACGAGCCGTTGAACTTAAGAAACGCGGCTACATTGTTACGCCTGATCCGACTGTTCACGCACATCAGCAGGCTTTCAAAGACGGAGCCATCAAGGAATTTGAGAGACACTCGCGCCTGGGTTTTGTTTCTGAGGAAGCGTTCATAGCAGAAGTCTCCCGCTTGAGAGATATAGGCTTCAAGCGCATAACTCTCAAGACCGGAGCATATTCAATGAGAGAACTCGCTATGGCAATTAGATATTCTTCTCAGGCTAAAATTGACCTCTTGACCGTTGATGGTGCTCCGGGGGGTACAGGAATGAGCCCGTGGAGAATGATGGAAGAGTGGGGAATCCCAACCTTCTATTTACAGTCTCTGACCTACGAGTTTTGTGAAAAACTCTCAGGGAAAGGCATGCGCGTGCCCGATATTGCCATTGCCGGCGGATTCTCATCGGAAGATCACTTATTCAAGGTGCTGGCACTCGGAGCCCCTTACGTGAAAGCAGTCTGCATGGGACGCGCTCTGATGATACCCGGAATGGTCGGCAAAAACATCAGCAGCTGGATCAAGAACGGCAATCTGCCCAAAACCGTGTCCGAATTTGGGAAAACAGAGAAGGAAATCTTTGTCTGCTATGAAGAATTGCTGGACAAGTACGGGACGGATATGAAAGACATACCGTTGGGAGCTGTCGGAATATACACATTCACACGAAAAATCAAAGTTGGGCTTCAACAGTTGATGGCCGGAAGCAGGAATTTCAGGCTCTCAACGATTTCCCGCAAGGACGTTATGGCACTGACGGAAGAAGCGGCAAAGATTTCGGGTATCCCCTACGTGATGGATGCCTACCGCGAAGAAGCAGAGTCAATTCTTGATGGGAAATAGATGCGTTGTGTGTTATACATAGTATCAAAGGTGATGCCCATAGTGACAAACACAACTTGTCATTCTGAGCATAGCGAAGAATCTTTGGAGATTCTTCGTCGCTAGCGCTCCTCAGAATGACATGTCCTGTGTAAATAATTCGGGTCAGGCAATGTTAAAGACAAAAGCAAAAGTGGCACTGGAGGACGGCAGGGTTTTTGAAGGTATCTCTTTCGGCGCCGCAGGAGAAACATACGGCGAAGTGGTCTTTAACACAAGTATGACCGGTTATCAGGAGATTCTGACCGACCCTTCTTACAAAGGCCAAATCGTCACGATGACCTATCCCCTTATCGGCAACTATGGAGTAAACTCCGAAGATGTCGAGTCAAGAAAACCTTTCGCAGAAGGTTTTATCGTCAAAGAATGCAGCCGGATTGTCAGTAATTGGCGCTCAGAGAAAAGTTTGGGCGATTACCTGCAGGAAAATGACATAATCGGAATAGAGGGTATAGATACCCGGGCACTTACCAGGCATATCAGATTACAGGGAACAATGAAAGCGGTAATATCCACCGAGGACATGGATGATAAGAACCTTGTCGGGAAAGCCAGGGCTTCGGTGGGTCTCATTGGGAGAGATTTGGTAAAGGACGTTGCGTGTGAAGAAACCTATGTTTGGGGTACAGGAAAATCGGATACCAGAAACCAGAAACGAGACGCCGGGCGCCGGTGCAAAGCAGGCAGATGCAAAGTGGTAGTTATTGACTGCGGGGTGAAGTATAACATCCTGAGAGAATTAGCTAATCATGGATGCCGGGCGGTTGTTGTTCCCGCAAAAACGGGCGCTGAGCAGATTCTGAAAATGAAACCCGATGGTGTATTACTATCAAATGGTCCGGGAGACCCGGCAGCGGTGCCCTACGTTGTGGAGACAATCAAGCACCTTATCTATCAAGGCTCGTCTATCAACTACAGACTCCCCATTATGGGCATTTGCCTTGGGCATCAGATGCTGGGACTGGCTCTTGGTGGAAAGACCTACAAACTCAAGTTCGGGCACCACGGGGGAAACCATCCTGTCAAAGACCTGAAAACGGGCAAAGTAGCCATAACGGTTCAGAACCACGGATTCTGCGTGGACATAGATTCCCTGAGCAAAAATGATATTGAAATTACCCATATCAACCTTAATGACAACACGTTGGAAGGAATCAGGCACAGGAAACTGCCCGTATTCTCGGTGCAATTTCACCCTGAAGCTTCTCCAGGTCCCCGCGACGCACGGTATTTGTTTGGGGAATTTGTTAATTTGATGCGGACTAAGGGGCAAAGATGCCTAAACGGACAGACATTCACAAAATCCTGATTATCGGTTCCGGCCCTATCGTAATAGGCCAGGCATGTGAATTCGATTATTCAGGAACTCAAGCCTGCAAGGTGTTAAGGGCCGATGGGTTTGAAGTGGTATTGCTGAATAGTAATCCCGCCACCATCATGACCGACCCGGCGACGGCTGACAAAACCTACGTTGAACCTATAACTCCCGAAGTCGTGGAGGAAATAGTCAGAAAAGAGAAGCCGGATGCTATTCTGCCTACGCTGGGCGGGCAGACCGCCTTAAATGTCACGGTAGCGGCGGTAGAAAGAGGTGTTGACGTAGAAGTGATAGGCGCAAGCATACAGTCGATTAAAAAAGCTGAGGACAGAGAGTTATTCAAAGAAGCAATGCGGAAAATAGGGCTTGATCTGCCGGAGAGCGGCAAAGCACACAATCTGAAAGAAGCTTTTGAGGCAGCTGAGAGAATAGGCTTCCCCGTGATTATTCGCCCGAGCTTTACCATGGGCGGCACAGGGGGAGGTGTAGCAAACAATAGAGAAGAATTTAAAGAAGTCGCAGGGATGGGGCTTGAGGCAAGCATGATTGGCGAGATTCTGGTTGAAGAATCTATTGTCGGCTGGAAAGAATTCGAACTGGAAGTGATGAGAGACTTGAAAGACAACGTTGTCATCATATGCTCAATAGAGAATTTCGACCCTATGGGAGTCCATACAGGAGATTCAATTACCGTTGCCCCGGTGCAAACACTGACCGACAAAGAATACCAGGACATGCGCGATGCGGCAATCTCCTGTATCAGGGAAATAGGTGTTGAGACCGGAGGCTCAAACGTTCAATTTGCCGTAAACCCCGATAACGGTAGAATGGTGATTATCGAGATGAATCCCCGGGTTTCAAGAAGTTCGGCTTTAGCTTCCAAAGCCAC
>JAUVJM010000111.1 GCA_030596585.1 bacterium | reverse complement strand
TGCCCGGGATATTCGACCCTTTCTTTTCTACAAAGGAGTCCGGGACGGGCTTAGGGCTGGCTATGGTTTACAGGATTATAATTGATCACGGGGGGACTGTTGGAGTGAAAGAGACTAAGGTTGGGAAAGGAACCTGTTTTTCCCTGAATCTTCCGGTTCGCAGAGAAAATGAATAGCCTATTAGTTGTGAGTCAGGATAAGAAGACCTGTGAGTCGCTGAAAGCGATTCTTAGGGATGATTTCCTGGTTACGGTGGTTGAGGGAGAGGTGAAGGCTCTATCTATTCTGAGGGAGAAGCTGGTAAATTTGGTAGCGCTGGATATGCCTCTCCGGGATACGGACGTTTCGACTTTGGCGAAAGCAATAAGAAGGATAAGGGACGAAGCAGTAATTGTTGTGTTCTCGGCTTTGAAGGAAAACGTCCCGGCTGAATTGAGAACCAAGGGAGTCTATGAGGTGGTTAATAAACCT
Source organism: bacterium (assembly GCA_030596585.1). Classification (GTDB taxonomy): domain Bacteria; phylum NPL-UPA2; class JAUVJM01; order JAUVJM01; family JAUVJM01; genus JAUVJM01. Next base: position 3,715 of record JAUVJM010000111.1, on the reverse strand, counting down.
TTTCAGAGAAGGGAGCTGCTTGATGTCATGAAGAAAGCTCAGGAAAAGAGCAGGTTGCTGACGGAGCTGAAGTTTCTGCGTTCCCAGACAGAAACAGGCAACACGGGTTTTGAAAAAAACAGAAAGGAGGAATTTGCTTCTCAGATTCCTTACTATTATCAGGAAGCCATCAGGAAATTCTCCAAGGCGCTTACCTATACCTTCGACCCTGATAAACTGCTTGATTCAGTTGTAACTGCAGTGGCAGAGATATTTGAAGTCAATAAGGTATGTGTTTTCCTGAAGGGTAATGGGAGCCCGGAGTACAGGGTAGGAGCCTGCATTGGTTTTCGGGAAGATTTTGCCGGTGAAACAAAGCTTATGGAGGGAGAAGGACTGGCAGGCTGGCTCTGCAGGGAAGGGCGGATACTGAAAAGGGAGGATTTATCGGGTGGAGAACATTTTCCGGAGCGTCTCATCATTACGGCAGAATTGAATATGCTGGGAGCTTATCTTTGTCTTCCCCTATTTACCCGGGGGGATATGGTTGCCATTATCTCTCTCGGCAGGAAAACCATGGGAGACAGGTTTAGTTACGAGGACATAAGATTCCTTGCCACAATGGCTAACTATGTGGCGGTGTCAATCTACAATTCATCTCTATATGAGGAGGTGTCTTTTGAGAGGAATCATCACGACGTGATTATGAATAATATTCCGACCGGAGTCATTACCGTGGACAATGACGCAAAAATAACTATGGTAAACAAAGCCGGCAGGAGGATTCTGGGATTAGAGGAAGCAGAAGTGATTGGTGAGGATATCCAAAAAGCCGGTTCCATAATAGCGGACATTATACTAAAGACTCTGAGACGGGAGAAAACTTATGACCGTTATGAAGTGAGTCTTCCGGGGAGAAACGTTTCCCTTGGGGTTTCTGCCTCCTTTCTCAGGAAGGAAAATGGGGAAGTTACCGGCGTAGTGATGGTATTTACAGACCTTTCAAAGGTGAAGGGTTTAGAGGAGAAAGTGAAGAAACTGGAAGAAGAAGCTTTGTGGAGGAAACTGACCGAAAGCATAGCCCACGAAGTAAGAAATCCTCTGGTTTCTGTCAGGACTTTCGCTCAGTTGTTCCCAGACAAATACCAGGACAAGGAGTTCCGGAAGGATTTCTACCGGATTGTGAATGCAGATATCAGCAGGTTAGACGAGCTGATTAACAAGCTGGAGAGATATGCCGAGCCTTTGTCATTGGATCTCCAGACCGAGGATTTGAATTCGATTGTTGATGAAGTCCTGGCAGGTTTCAAGGACAACTTAGCCGGGGAAAAGATAACAGTGAAGAAGAACTATTCGTCCGGGATTCTCGGTATAGTTGCGGACGGGGACAAGCTGGCGGAGGCGTTCTCTTACATCGTAGAGAATGGTATCCAGGCTATGCCCGCGGGAGGGACACTCGCTATATCTACCAAGATTGAGAAGAATGCGGATGGAGAGATAGTTGTGAAGTTCTCAAATACCGGGAGGGTGATTCCCAAGAAGGACATTGAAAGGCTGTTCTCACCTTTGTTCGGCGGCGATCTCAAGGGTTTGGGATTAGGGCTTCCAATAGCCCAGAAGATTGTAGAGGCTCACGAGGGCAGAATTGAAGTGGATTCAGGTTTGGGAAAGGGGACTTCTTTCAAGGTATTCCTGCGCGTGAGTCTGGATGTGGAAGAACTTAAAAGGAAGGGTATAGCTGCAAAGTTGTACCCGGGGATGAAGTAGCTAATCTGCGAACTGGAGATTCAGATGAAGAAAACTATACTTGTTGTTGATGGCGAAGCAAGTGTCCGGGAGGCGTTTAATGTTGTATTGAAGGATGAATATACAGTTATAACGAGTGAAGGCGGTAAGGAGGCTTTGGAATCTGCCGGAGAAACCCATCCCGATTTGATTATACTGGATGTGATTATGCCCGAAATGGATGGGATGGAGATGTTGAGGAAATTCAAGGGGATGAATTGTTCCCCTGCAGTGGTTGTCGTGACTTCTGCCCGGACAATAAAAATGGCAGTTGAGGCAATGAAGGCTGGAGCCTATGGTTACATAACCAAACCTCTGGATGTGCAGGAGATAGGTTTGGTGGTGGAGAGAGCGTTGCAGTCGAGGGGACTCAAGCCGCTTTCAGATTCTGAGATGCAGATTTCTTCCCGGAAAGATTTGTCACTTCAGAAAGCGGTGGATAATTTCGAGAGAAAACTGATTCAGGATGCTCTTACAAAAGGCAGCGGCGTCCAGACCAAAGCCGCAAAATCACTTAAGATAAGCCGCCGAATCCTTAAGTATAAGATGGATAAACTTGGTATTAAGGGATTGAATAATGAACGAAGGGTACTGACAAAAATTGCATGAAAGAAACATGAAAGCTATGCATGTCATTCCCCGACTTGATCCCCCGAACAAGTCGGAGGACGGAATCCAGAATCCGTGATTACAGTCTGGATTCCCGCCTTCGCGGGAATGACATGAGAACAAGGAGCGGGAAATGAAAGGAAATATTCTGATTGTAGACGATGAGTTTGGAGTAAGAGAATCTTTCAGGATGATTCTTAAGGACGAGTATAACCTGTTTATTCACTCAGAGCCAGGGGAAGCCTTGCGGACCATCAAAAAAAATCGTATTGACGTGGCGTTGTTGGATATCAGGATGCCGAAGATGAACGGCATAGAGCTGTTGGGCGAGATCAAGAAAATAGACCATGATATCCAGGCGGTTATAATTACGGGCTATGCGACGCTGGATACGGCGGTTAAGGCAATGCGATTCGGGGCTTTCGATTATCTAACTAAGCCCTTTGACAGGAACAAGCTTGAAGAGCTTGTGAAGGAAGGGATAAAAAGGAGAAGACGGAGAGATCGAGAGAAGAAGGAATTGAAACGTTTGGAAATAATAAAAAAGGATGTAAACGAGAGGCTGGAGAAAATCTACTCCTCAACAGTGGAGTCACTTATGGTTGCTCTTGAGGCGAAGGATTCCTACACGTCGAGTCACTCGGAGGGGGTGGCTGAATATGCCATTCTTATCCTTGACGGACTGAATCTGAACCTGTCGTCTGAATTCGGGGAAATATTCCGCTATGTATGCACTTTACATGACATAGGCAAGATAGGCGTCAGTGAACAGATTCTGAGGAAAAAAGGAAAATTGAATAAGAGGGAGTGGGAAGAAATTAAGAAGCATCCGGAGATAGGTGTTTCGATTCTTCAGCCCATAGAATTTCTGGAGAAGTTCATCCCGATGGTTTTGTATCATCACGAGCATTTCGACGGCGGAGGATATCCTGAAGGGAAAAAGGGGGAAGACATACCCCTGTGGGCCAGGGTTCTGGCTGTTGCCGATTCCTATCACGCTATGAGGTCGGACAGACCGTATCGTCTTGCGATGAGTGAGGAAGATGCGTTGGAGGAACTGAAAGCGGGAGCGGGGACGCAGTTCGATCCCGAGGTAGTAAAAGTGGCAGTAAGAGTTCTGAAGAAGAAGAAAAGAACCTCTTGACTGTTTGATATGCTCTGGTAAAATGTAAATGTCATTCTGAGCCCCGAATGATTTCGGGGTGAAGAATTTGTCGGTGCAGAGAAAAGGAGAGGTTATGAAGCACTTAGTTTTTTGCGGCGGGCTGGTTATTTTGTTGTCCTCAGTGGCGCAGGGAGCTTCTTTTCAGGCTCCTTCAATCGGGGCAGAGGCTACAGGTAT
>JAUVJM010000023.1 GCA_030596585.1 bacterium | reverse complement strand
GCGACGGACCAAAACCTTCGAACACCGATAAGGTTAAAGTGCATTATAAAGGAACTACCGTTGATGGGACTGAATTTGACAGCTCTTACAAACGGGGTGAACCGGTGACATTTCCTGTTACAGGTGTTATTAAAGGATGGACTGAAGCGCTGCTGCTTATGAACGTGGGAAGCAAATACAAGCTTTTTATACCATCCGAGCTTGCCTACGGCCAGCGAGGCGCCGGTCAGCATATCGGTCCAAGCACAATGCTTATTTTCGAAGTTGAATTGCTCGGCATCGAAAAATAATTTTAGTCGCTGTCACTATTTCCTCAATTGATATTTAAATTCTATCTTTACTTTTTCTTCAAGCACCAGAATTTTTTCAAACCGGAAGAGCTTGCCGTCCATTGGCAATTTTACGGAAACCGGAGTGCCTCCGGCAGCCTTCACTTTCCTTTCAAACCGGCGGCCGGCTTGCGCCCGCATGTCTCTAAGGGCTTTTTCTGATGAGATAACCGGTGCGCCGGGAACTCCCACCGATCTTATTGAAGAAAACCTATCCACCATCCTGGCATTGCTTACGAAATCTTTGTCCCTGTATTTCCCATCCATGGGTAGATAAAGCTCACACATAAGGTGTATCGTAGGCACATTCGGAATTGCCGGTAATTCTATTACAGCTCTGCCGATGCCTTTTTCATCCGGCGGGCTGCCATCTTCGGCGTAAACCACCTCTACACCGACATAATCACTGCCGCGTGCGGCATCCATAAGCGGGATTAACAATTTCTTTTCATCTGCCTGCATAACCTTAACTGCCCTGCCGGCGATACTTACATTCCATAGTTCGCTGCCGTCAGGCAGGGATATTGGTAAAAATTGGTTGCCGTTATTACGCAGGGAATAGAAAACTCTGGTAAGGCGCCTGCCGTCAGAAGTCATCACAACAGTATGAAGGGCAGAGTCTGCTGCCATGGAAAGCAAAGACATGCCCTTATGACGTTTAACATTAAGAGCCAGACTATACGGCTCCTCAACATATTTGTACCCAAGAATCAGAGGACGGCTTGTCATCGTTCTTAAGCCAGCCGGTAATTCATCCACATCAATAGTCACAATTGTATCTGTTTTTCCTGTTGATACTTCCACGCTGCTTAGTGACTCTATCCCAATATGCCCTTTTTCCCTCTCTGCACCCAGGCTATAGACAGCAGGGATTGATAGGGAGCCGGCATCCAGGTTTATTGGTTTCTCATAAATCAGGTTCAATTCATAACTGCCCTGTACCTTGTAGGAGAACTCCACCTGTAATATACGCTTGCCGGATTCATTGACTATTTTCCAATCTCTGATTCTGCCCCCGGTCACCGACAGTATATTTACATCTTCGGGTATTGAGAGTTTTAGTCCGTTTATCCACGCGCGCAGGATGGAATAGCGGACTACAGTATTACAGTGAAGTATCCCTTCCAGTATGGAACAGACAGTGTTTGCCTCTGAATAAAGCCGCGCATCTTTCTCTTCCAATTCCGGACGGGCTCTTTGCCAATTCAACGATATACGGTTTACCGGCGGGCAGGTGGCCTTGACTATTGTATTTTCACCGTGGGTGGCAACCTCTTTATGCTGGGCATTCTCCACATTCACATCCAGCTCCTTACCTTTTATTTTTAACTCAGCGCACGTAGCTGTGGTGCGGGGAACATCAAAGCAAAGACTATGCACTCCTTCCTGCTCTTTGACCTTCATAGAAAATTCTGCTTCAATGGTTCCTTTCCGTTTTCGCCTGGTAATAACCTCATACCATCTGTTTCCCGCATGAAGATAGACGGGTTTGCCGTTTAACGTAACTTCACTTACCGCAACGGAAATTGGCAGAATCGGGACCTTAATCCAGCCGACTTTAGCGAATGACTCATAATCCAATTTCATCTTAAAAGTTGCGTTCTTTTCATCTGCAGTTCCGGTATAAGAGCCGGATTTCAGTATCATATCGCCGGCTACAGGCACGGTAAAACTTCGCCTCAGGAAACCGCGAGCGTAAATAATCCCTGCGGCTGCGACAATCACAATAATCAGAAGCGAGAAAAGACGTTTGAAACACCCGCCTCTTTTCTTCTTCCCTTCTTTTTCTTCACGACTAACTATTTTCTGCACACTGTCTGTTTCCACATCCGTTTTCTCCATTTCTGCTGGACGGTCTTTATTTATCTCGTTCATTTCAACACCTCCACTGCTATAGTTAAAACCTCATCCGGTTTTACCAGAAATTTCTCAAACTTATAGACATCTCCGGCCGGCATCGAGATATCCATGAAACGGCGGGTATAAACACTTCGTATATCTTCCGGCGCCATCTCCTCCAGTATATCACTGTTGAGCATAAGCACCAAGCCGGTTTTTCCCTGCCCGACGGCAGCCACCGAGCCGGAGATGCCGCCAAGAACCGCGGTCTGGCCGCGCCTGATACGCACTGCGGTCTCTTCCTCTTTCAGATTTCCGCTATTATCCAAACGCGGGATAGTAACATGAAAATCTATGTAATCTTCGTTTACAATCATCGGCCGCACTTCTATGTATTTGGTTCCTTCAAGACTGGAAAACGGAATCCTATGCAAGCCATTCTCGCTCACTTTCACCGCACGTGAAGCTATAATGTTTCCTGCTCCGTATAACTTGCTCAGAATATCTATCAGAGTATTCTCCTGTACTACGTCAAGATTCATCCTGTTATAGCCGCGAGAGTTTTCCAGATTAAGAAGATAAAAATCGTCCGTATTCTGCCAGTTTCCGTAATCAGCATTAGCTTTCAGGGAAACAGGTTCAGCCCGGTTCTCGAAAATCTGTCCTGTTTCCGTACTTAAGACTTCCGGAACCAGAAGCAGGTTATAACGAACCAACAAAGACCTTTCGGCTTTCGCCGCTGCAAGTCCACCACTCTGCATGGGATGATGCACACCAACTCTCTCAACAATTTCCAATCCGGTCTTTTCCCTCATGTATGTCTCAGCCTGTGCCTGAATACGGGATTCCCTCTGTTTTTCGTCCGCTATGTTCTTTAACTCATCCATTGGCGTTACCCCGCTAAGAATAGCGCCTGGTGCAATTTGAGACGGAGTCGGAGAAACTTCTTCTTTCATCTCCTGCAATCTGCGTACATTTGCTCCAAGCTGCAATGCCCCTTCTTCGGCAATGTCCGACTCCAGTGCCCGTGATATGTCTTTCTGCGCTTTTTCAAGCTTACCGGCTCTGTAAGCTTTTTGCGCCTCAACAGAATAACCTTTGGACAGCCTTTGCTTAATATCGGTTTTATCTCTTGCTTTGCCTTGTTCAGGTTCTCTTTTTCGCACGGAGGAGAGCACAGATATGCCCTTCATCCCGATTTTCTTCTTCTTTCTCTCCACTTTGGCAACTTTCTTTGAATATGCTTTTACTTTCTTATACAACTTTTCAAAATCAATCTTTTTGAATCTTTCCTCCGTTATGCTTTCCGGTGCAGGCATAGTTTCATCCTTTTCATCTCCCCCAATTTCTTTTACGACATCCAGTGCGTCTGCAAGATAATTATCCTCACTATCAACGGATATGTATGATATGCCCGGTGGTATTTTAGGTTCCGTTTCACCGCCGGCGGCAGCCCTGACATATTCCAGTACATGTGCGGCTTTCTCGTCAGTGAATTCATCTACCGGGTCAGCATCCATTCGCTTCCATTTGATTTTAGTGTCAACCGGCAAAATCAGCCGCCACTTGAGATATGAAATGGGAACTCCAAGGGCAGGTAAAACCGCGGATATCTGTTGTTCTGTTTGTATCTCCTCATTGAGAATGTAGCACATATCCACAGGGAAAGTCACATAACCGGAGAAACTCTCAATGGATTTTTCAAGCGGAATCAACACTACTCCGCCCTTCAATTGCAAAGGAGTGATTGCCCTATCCATAGAACGAACCGAGAGGACACTAGCGCCTTTCGGCAGTTTCATCAGCATGAATTGATTGTGCGTGTTCCTTACTTCAAAACCTGCCCGTACTATTTCTTTACCCCGTGGAGACAAAAACACTTCGTATTCTGCCTTATCCACCGCAGTCTCCACACCTTCAGCCTGTCCGTACTCAATGAAAGCCAGAGAAAGTCTCGCATCTCTATCCACCCGGTGATAGGCTATAAACACCGGAATATCCGTTAGCTTAACCAGCCGGGCGGGAATCTCATCCGGAGAGATGGACTTCAATGTGGTTTCCTCCAGGGGAACAATCTGTAATTCTTCCCGGCTGCCTATGACTATGTATTCATCTTCATTGAGAACTTCGACCGGCCGTGCAGTCAAAACTTTCCCGATCTTGACCTTAGAGTCATAAGCCCGGGAGTAACTAAGCCGGATAGAAAAATCTCCGCTAACCGGTGAAGTTAAATGAACCTTTACCAATTTTTGTTTTTCCTGCAGCTCAACCTCGGTGAAATGAATCTTCTCTCCCTCGACCTCAATCTCCTTACAGTTTTCCGGCATCTGCCAGCTAACGGAAGACGTCTTGCCGTCTCTTACACAATAGTCGCAGATAGTTTGATAATACATAGACTTATCTTTGACTTCAACCAAGCTGCAGCGTTTGGCGAAAACCCTGGCTGGTTTCACACCTTTTCTACTCCGCTGCCAGGAAATATCAATCTTCTCTGTCGGAGGCAAATTAAACGATACGGTATCCGGCATACCCTTACTTTCAAATTCATTGAAGCTAAACCCATTGAGAACTACATGCTGTCCCCGAATACCGCGCAGCTCAATTTTGGTCTCGGATGCCCTCGGGACGATTATTTCCAGTTCATGTTTGCCTTCCGCAAGCTTAATCTCCTTCATAAATTCCAACTCTATAACGCTTTCTCTCCTGCGTTCCATAAAGACGACAAAAAAGGCGTCCTTTTCAAACACGGGTTTTTCTTCTCCATCCACCACTACGGAAGTCAAAGCTACCTGTGAAGAGAGAATAGGAAATTCACCGCGATTGAAAGCACGCAGCTTAAATTTAGCCCTGCCTTTCAAACAGCCACTGCTTATGTCCAGAACATAATCCGCCTGTTCTACATACGAGCAAACGCCCCGGGGGATGGCAGTACCGATATCAAGCAATTTCAGGACAGAGAAAATTCCCAGAATCAACAAGAAGACCACGCCGCCCTTAATGGCTTGCGAAAGAGTAATCCTCATCGCTTGATTTTTTCCCATTTTCACGTGAAATTGCAGCGGTTCCCTGCCCCGACGCAGGCCGGGGGACTTATTGACAAATCCCCAGCTTACACAAACTTCGCATTTTCTAATATTATAGACATTTTATGAAACGACATCAAGCAACATCGGGACAGGCAATTTCGCTCTTGACTCCATTAGCATGTGTTGATAAACTTTTGAAGGATCAGAAATCAACAAGCAATTATGAACTTTATATATTAACTGTTATACTGCAGCTGATTTAAGGAGAAAATATCTATGGATACATCGTATGCCCCCAGCCTCAGTCATAAAGATGTTAGTAATGCCATATCAAAACTTGGCATTAAAAAAGCAAACACAAAAATTTGGCAGCTTCTCCTCTTAGGTATTTTAGCAGGATTGTATATAGGATTCGGCGGGCAGCTTTTTTTAGTCACTATGGCAAGCGGGATGGGCAAGGTTGCCGGTGGAATAATGTTTAGTGTTGGACTCATACTGGTAGTTGTAGCCGGAGCCGAGCTCTTTACCGGGAATGTTACGATTCTTATAGGAGTGCTTTCTACTGTTATCTCTAGAAGAAGAATGTTGAAAAACTGGATGGTGGTTTATATCGGCAATTTCGTCGGCTCTATTGTCTTTGCCTGGTTAGTGTATAAAGCAGGGCTTTTGGGCAAAGCAGGGGCACTAAATGATCTGGGCGATTTATCGGTTAAGGTAGCAGAGTATAAACTGGCTATCCCATTTATCCAGGCTTTTATCAGGGGAATTTTTTGTAATATTTTAGTAATCCTGGCAATTATTATGGCAATAATGGCCAAGGATATCGTATCAAAAATATTTTGCATTATCTTCCCTATCGCCTGTTTTGTCGCCTGTGGTTTTGAACATTGCGTGGCTAATATGTATTTGATTCCTCTCGGTCTATTGGCAAAGGGGATACCTCTTTATAAAACATTTGTTGTGTTCGATAATTTGGTTCCTGTCACACTGGGGAATATTCTAGGCGGTATTTTTATTTTAACAATACACCCTAATAGAATTCGGCAGATAGGCACCCTTTTTAAAAAAAGTAGCCCGAATATCAGGCAGTGAATTATAAATGAAATATTTCATTTATGGTCTATCAAAAATCTATCTTATTTTTTCGCAAACCCTTAGAGATTCTCTGTAAATTGAGGCTGATTTGTGAAGAGCTTCTCTTTCTTTATCCGTCAGGTCTATTTCGACTATTTCCTTCACCCCGCCCTTCCCCAACCTGACAGGTACTCCGACATAGATATCTTCCAGACCATATTCCCCGCTCAGGCAGGCTGAGGCAGGTAAGAGAGCGTTACTATCTTTCACTATTGCATCTAACATTGTAAGCGTGGCTGTGGCAGGAGCATAATATGCACTGCCAGTTTTCAGAAAAGACACAATCTCGGCCCCGCCAGAACGAGTCTTCTCCACTACCATCTCGATTGCTTCTTCTGAAAGCACTTCAATTAGAGGTTTGCCCGAAACAGTTGTTTGCGAAATTATCGGTACCATAGAATCGCCGTGTCCGCCAAGAATCATTGTTGAGATTTCCCTGGGTGCCACTCCGCATTCCCGCGCCAGGAAATATTTCAGCCTCGCGCTGTCAAGAACTCCTGCCTGTCCCAGTACACGATTCGGCTCAAAACCACTCATCTTATAAGCAAGATACGTCATAACATCAAGCGGATTGGTTACAACAAGAATGACAGCTTCCGGTGCAAAACGCGCGATTTCTTTTACGACCGAACTCACAATCTCAGAATTTTTCCTGAGAAGGTCAAGACGGGACATACCCGGTTTTCGCGCCTGCCCTGCCGTTACGACGACAATGTCGCTGTTTTTCAGACGCGAGTAGTCATCGTACCCTGCCACGCCGTTCTCTAATCCGGCCAGAGCACCTGCCTGCATTATGTCAAGAGCTTTCCCTTCTGCCAGACCTTCAACGCAATCGACGAGAACAACGTCACCAAGCTCTTTCTCAAGAACCAGAAACGCAAGCGTTGACCCTACCTGCCCTGCTCCTATTATTGCTATTTTTGACATTTGAACAACTGTCAGGCATGCCTGACCCCTACTTTACGTCTTTCTCAACTCTGAAACTTACGTCCTCAATGCCGAGCAAGCTCGGCAACTACAACTGCTCCAGCCTAAATAATCTCCAATCCCTTCTTCCCTTCTCTCACTTCACCAATCTCACAGGCTCCAAGCTCAGCCAGCCTGTTCTTATCATCTCCGCCGACAAACACTACAAATCCAATACCCATGTTGAAACAGGAGAACATCTCATTCTCGCCAATCTCCCCTTCACTCTGCAGAAAACCAAAGATTGGCGGAACTTTCCAGCTTCCCTTTTGCATTATCGCACGACACTTCTCCGGAAGCACACGCGGTATATTGCCATACCAGCCGCCGCCGGTAATATGTGCCATCCCGTGAATATCCAAGCCATCGAATTTCGAAACGTCCTTTGAATAAATCCTGGTGGGGCGGAGCAATTCTTCACCCAACCTGCATCCCAGGACGTCCACCTCATCGTCCACCCTAAAGCCCTTTTCCTCCAGCAAAACCTTCCGCACCAGCGAATATCCATTGCTGTGGATTCCGGATGAGGGAATGCCAAAAATAACATCCCCGGGCTCTATTCTGCTGCCGTCGATGATTCTCTTTCTCTCCACAACCCCAACAGCAAACCCGACCAGGTCAAATTCTCCCCCGGGGTACGTACCCGGCAGTTCAGCCGTCTCTCCCCCTACAAGGGAACATCCGGCTTCTCTGCATCCTTCGGCGACTCCTTTGATAAGCATTTCCGCCTGCTCGACCACGAGTTTGCCGGTGCCCACATAATCCAGAAAAAATAAAGGCTTTGCTCCTGAAGTAAGAATGTCATTGACACACATAGCAACCAGGTCTATTCCAACGGTGTCAAATTTACTGCACAGTGTAGCAATTTTCAACTTCGTTCCCACGCCGTCAGCCGCCGAGACCAGAACAGGCTCTTCATACCGTTCCCTGTCAAGAGCAAAGAACGCGGCAAAACCTCCCAATCCCCCGATTACTCCATCGCTAAAGGTGGACTTGGCAACCGCTTTCACGCGGCTTACAAGTTCTTCTCCCGCCTTTACGCTGACACCCGACTCCTCGTACCGCTTTGCCGCCATTATGGCTCCCACTACTAATCTTCAGTAACTACTAAACCGTCAGAAGCAATTGTAGTTGCAGAGCTTGCTCTGCCAAAGGGCAAAGTAAACTTTGCAACTACGTGTCACTAACGCAGGCTAAAGCCTGCGGCTACTTGATGTCCAGCCTTTGGTATATCTCGTCAATGTTTCGCAGCATAAACTTCAGGTCGAAACAGTCTTCCAAATCTTTTTCATTCAAATACCGGCGGGTTTCTTTGTCTTCAAGAAGAGCATCTTTGAAATGAATACCCTCCTTCTGCGAACGCATTGCACATCTCTGCACAATCTCATACGTTCTCTCTCTTGGAAGCCCCTTGTCTGCCAGCGCCAGCAGGACCCGCTGTGAAAATACAAGCCCGTGACTCAGTTCCATATTCTCGAGCATTCTCTCGGGATATACAACCAAGTCCCCGATAACTCCAATAAATTTGTTAAGCATGTAAAAAACAAGTATACTGCTGTCGGGAATAACCACTCTTTCCGCTGATGAATTCGTCAAATCCCTTTCATGCCAGAGAGCTATATTTTCAAGACCTGCCTGCGCATTGCTCCTGACAACTCTCGCGAGTCCGCAGATACGTTCACAGATAATCGGATTGCGTTTATGCGGCATGGCTGAAGACCCTTTCTGTCCCTTATGAAAGGGCTCTTCCACCTCACCTATCTCAGTTCGCTGGAGATGACGTATCTCCATGGCAAACTTATCAAGTGAACTTGCCACAATCGCAAGCGTCGTCAGAAAATGAGCGTGTCTATCACGCTGGAGAATCTGGGTTGATATTTTTGCTGGTTCAAGTCCCAGTTTCTCGCAAACATATTTCTCTACAGAAGGCGGGCAGTGCGCATAGGTGCCAACGGCTCCGGAGAGTTTCCCGCAGCTTATGAATTTCCTCATCTCCGCCATTCTTTCACAATTGCGCCGGGTCTCTGCCAGCATGAGACCCATTTTCAGACCGAAGGTCGTAGGCTGAGCATGCATCCCATGGGTTCTTCCCATCATCACGGTGTTCTTGTATTTACCAGTCTTCTCTATCAAGATATCCTCAACGGTTTCGAGGGATTCCGTGATTAAGTCTGCCGCCCGGCGCATCCTCACCGCCAGGGCAGTATCCTCGATATCATAAGAAGTCAATCCGGAATGTATATACTTAGCTTCCTCTCCAACCTCCTCTCCCACAGCTTGAAGAAAAGCAATCAAATCATGCTTCACTCCCTCTTCGATTTCCTCTATCCTTTTTACGTTAATCCGCGCCTTTTTCCTTATCTTTTCGACCGCTTCGGGAGGAACGTCACCAAGTTTGGAATAAGCTTCACAGGCTAAGATCTCTATCTCAAGCCAGGTTTCAAACTTAGTCTTCTCAGCCCACAACTTCTTCATCTCAGGAAGCGTGTACCTGTCTATCATTACTCTTTCTTCTCCTTCCAGACAACTTCCTTCACACTCTCACGGGTAACGGTTTCCGTCTCATACACGTCAAAAATGATATCTTCCGGCTTGAACCAGAGCTTGATTTCTCTCTCCGCCTCTTCCCCATTGGCAGAGCAATGAATCACGTTCTCAAATAAACCCGAGGTTAGTACTCTCCCATATGCACCGCGTATGGACACAGAATCAGCTTCCTCGGGATTGGTGCCGCCTGCCAGTTCACGAACCTTTGGAATAGCATCTTCTCCGTAATAAACCAGCGCCAGGACCTTGAGCCTGTCGTGAAATTCTCCCATTATGTATCTGATAAGCTCCTCGAAGAATGGCTTCTCACGCAAATGCCCATAATGCTTCTCAGCCAATTCCCTGCCCACTCTCACTACTCTGGCGCCAGCTATTTCAAGCTTTGTTTCCGAAAGCCTGGTCAGAATGTTTCCGGTAAGAGAACGTTTCAACCCATCAGGTTTTATTAGAACGAGAGTCGCTTCCATATCTTGCAGATGATACCACACCTTCCACGACACTTCAACACTTTTTCAACCTGCTCCTTTAGCGTGGATTTTTGTGCCGGGGCAGGATATAATTCGAGCATGAAAACAGGCTTTCTCATCCCGCTCCTCATAACAGGACTGACATTCACCCTCACTGTCAAAACTCTTGATGCCCCGGGACTAACCTGGGATGAAGCCAATTTTATTCCTTCCAGTATCAGCTACCTGAACTGGTTTGGGATTCTCACAGGCAGGACGGGACACACCGGTCCCGAAGACTTTCGCGCAAGAATCCCCTTTGCTCTTTCCGCAGATACTATCACTCACCACTGGCGTCCGACAAGTGAACATCCACCGCTCGCCATAGGGCTCAGCGGCATTACCATGTCCCTGTTCCATCGTTTGGCCGGTATCATCTTTGCCGCCAGAATATCCACGGCTATCGTCTTTTCTTTGCTCATCCTTCTTGTCTACAAGTTCAGTTATGAGATATACGGACGGCGCGCCGCCTGCTTCTCTGCTCTATCCCTTCTTATCATGCCCCGGATCTTCGGTCACGCACATTTTGCATCTCTTGACATTTGCATGGCTTTTACCTGGCTCCTCACGGTTTTTTCCTTCGTCAAAGGCATCAACAGCCGCAAATGGAGCATAATCACCGGCATCGCCTACGGGCTTGCGCTCGCCACCAAACTGAACGCTCTCTTCCTGCCACTCCCGCTTCTCCTGTGGGCACATCTTTATCACCGGAAAGACTATTCGCTGAACCTCATCGCGATGCTTCTTATCTCCCCCGCAGTTTTTTTCCTGATGTGGCCATGGCTGTGGCCGGAGCCGCTCACCAGGACTATCCATTACCTGACACAACACCTTCAGCGCATGTCAATACCTGTATATTATCTCGGAACGACATATAAAGAAAGCAACGCACCGTGGCACTATCCGGTAATAATGACGGCTGTGACTCTGCCGCCTGCAGTACTGATACTAACGATATCAGGCTTCATCAGAATTCTGAGAAACAGGCTGAAAGATTCTGCCGGAACACTCATTCTCCTAAACATAATCACCTGCATTGGTATCATAGCTCTGCCCCAGGTAAACAAATACGACGGGATCCGCCTTTTCCTTCCGGCTTTCCCGTTCATCGCATCCCTCGCCGGGATGGAACTAAGCAGATTATTGCAAAAGATAAAACCCAAGCACCTCGTATTGAGCACCGGCATATTCCTGCTTGCGATAAGCGCCCTGCCGCTAATCAGGATTCACCCGTATTATCTATCGTATTACAACGTTCTCGTGGGAGGACTAAGAGGAGCAGAACAACGCGGATTTGAAACCACATACTGGGGCGACACCTGCAATGAGAACATACTGAGTTATCTGAACGAAAACGCTCCGGAAAATGCAAAGGTTGCCTTCTATCCTGCAGGATCCAACGTGGCGGCGCTATGCCAGCTTACCGGCAAACTCCGCGGGGACATCAAAGCAAGCGGGTTAGAAGAATGGGAAACGCTTGACTATCTCGTTCTCAACTGCAGACAGGGATTCTTTGACGAAAAGCTGTGGGAGCTTTACAGGCAAGGGCACTACGAATACGCGGCGAGTTTCCAAAACGTCTTACTGACTGCCGTTTATAAGAAAGCCCAATAAATTGGACAACTGCCGCTCTGTAACATAAGTTCTCGTCATTCCCCAACTCGATCCCCCAATCAAGTTGGAGGACAGAATCCAGATCCTCAACAACACTGGATTCCCGTTTTCACGGGAATGACAAAGAAGCATTTAAAGCCCGAAGCGGCAAGATATGACAACAAAAAAATTCCCCGCTGTCTGCCGTGTGGAGTGGATTTTCTGAACCTGTTAGTACAGGTGGGTGCCCTCCCGGATACTTCTTGTTTCCCTCACTTCGAGGGCATACATTCCACACCCGGAGCCAGACTCCCTTTTACTCAGATTGGCTCAAGAAACCGTCCTCCCCAACACGAACAAAGCAGGGAATTTATTTCCTCATCCAGAATGTAGCACACATGTCAATCCTTTGCAAGAACTTTTTTCCTGTTTGTCCCTTTTTTCTCTTTCTTTTTCTCTTTCTTCTTGAAAACGGCACTTTCTGAAGCTAAAATACGAGTAATAGTTTAGCTGCCGGAAGTACTACACACAACTTGTAGTTGCAAAGTTTACTTTGCCCCAGCCTTCGCGGGGACAAGCTTAGCAGAGCAAGCTCTGCGACTACAACGGAGGTGCACCGATAGCTAAACTGTTAGCAGAGGAGGACAGACAATGCAAAACACGGACAGGTGTGAACGGCATCCGGAAGAGGCAGTAGTTGCCAACTGCCTCAACTGCAACCGGGGCATATGTCGAATCTGCCACGAAGAACTTGGATACTTTTGCAGTGAGGAATGCAGAGAACAGACGAAGCAGGAAACGGAAAGCATGGAGGGACCTGAAGAGGGAGAAGAATATGCCATATTAGAACAGAGAGTGAGCCGATGGATGAGAGTTACCTCCCGGCTAATCCTCCCGGGTATAGTAATTCTACTCGCACTTTTCATTGCGTACAAAGTAACGAGCAAAGCCGGGAAGGTCTTATGGGAATTCAAGCCTGCTGAAGACAAACCCCTTTCGTCTTTGACATTTCACGAGAAGAACATATATGTGGGTTGTGATGACGGTACGCTCTATTGCATAGACGAGCAAGAAGGCAAAGAAAAATGGAAACTTAAGCTGGCAGAAGTTAAGCCCACGGACCGCCGGGCGGCGGCAACATTCAGGATGCGCGGAAGAGGAAGCCTGTGTCTAATAGCAAAACCTGTTATTGTCAGAGATAATCTGTGCATTACCTGGGACAAAGACACCGTATATGCTGTGGACACAGACAAAGGAACTCTCATATGGAAACGCGCCCTTACCGGCAAGGTTACAAGAACGCCCGTAACCGGCAAAAACGCTGTTTATTACATTTCGGATTTCTACAGGAACCTCACTCCCGAAGAACGGAAAAAGCAGTATACGGGCACTTCCGCTGGCTTTTTCCCTTTCGGCGGCAGCGGCGGCATAGCAAGGGTCAAAGTAGCCTCGTCTATCTATGCTCTGGATTGCATTGACGGACACGACATCTGGGAAAAGAAGCTCGACAAATTGACCCACCCAGGTCATCTTGCTTCCAGAGAAGACACACTGTATCTAAGCCTCATGGGAACGGGGGAAAAGAAAACGTGGGGATATACTCTCCTCGCTATTGATGGCGAATCCGGAAAAGGTAAATGGAAGGCACAGCTCAGCGGCGGTTCGCTCTCAGCAATCTATCCGCAGGAGAACGGGATACTGGCTGTCTCACAAGAAAATCTCTATTTTATCTCCTCTGAAGGCAAAGAAATCTGGAGCCAGAGCAGAGAGAAATCGGATTTCCGAAACCCGATTGTGGCTGAAGGCAGGGTATACCTTAAGCAGGACAAGAACAAATTAGCCTGCGTCGAATTAGCGACCGGCAAGAAAATGTGGACGGCGGAAGCGGCTCCCGGGACTTCCACGCCCGTCATCGGCGAAGGATTTGTTTTTCTCCAAGGATTTGTCGAAAAGCCGATTAAAAAAGGTAAAAAGAAACAAGTTGGAATACCCAGTCACAGAGCTCCGGGACTGGGTGACGACTTCATGAAACAGTTTACCGAACAAATGAAGCCGAACGTGAAGTTGGTCCCCGTGCTCTACGTCCTGGATGCCAAAACAGGAAAAGCACTGTGGACAAAGGAGAATATCGGAGGGGAAATGCTATACGACAGCGGGAAAATCTTTTTAGTCAAGACCTCTACGTGGTTTGGTCTCCTTGACCAGAAAACGGAAATGTTTAACCGGATAACAGCCATTGACGTCCGCAAAGGGAAAACGCTGTGGCAATACGAACACAAGGGGCTTGTGAACAGCATGGCAGTAGACGAAGAAAAATTCTACTTCGCGTCTTCTTCCTCGGCAATGCACATCGGCAGTATGTTTTCAGGCAGTAGGAGGAAACTCACTGACAACACTATCTACGCGCTCTCGATAGGGCGGTAGCATGAAAAAACAGAACTGTTCCTACCATCCCCGGTCCAGTGCATGGGGAATCTGTTCACGCTGCGGAAGAGACCTGTGCTACGATTGTTTCCTGCACTACGAGAGAAAAGGATTCTGCCCGCAATGCGAACATCGCTTCCTCTCCACAATCCTAAAACTCAAGTCATGCCTGCTCAATCCGGTTAGTGTTCTAATCCTGACAATCGGACTGTCTTCCCTGCTCTACCTCACTGTCGGAAGAGAAAAAACAAGTCTCACAGGACAGCGTTCCGACCGGACACAGCTCGACAAAAAAGATATCGCCTTGCGAAACTGGCTTTATCTGGGAAAAGCAGTGCGCCTGAGACTATACGCAGACCATCTGAAAGAGACAAACCAAGCGGGTCAGGCCAAGCACAGCTACTACAGGGCGAGATTAGCCCTACAGCAAGTTCTGCAAGTGACCCGCGGGGAACACCACGCCGCGATGGATACTAAAATAGCAGATGCGTCAATTAGAGAATATCTGGGGAAACTGCTTATTAGTATCGCCGCATGCTATCGCGGTGAACAGCAAACACAAACCGCTATAAGAACTCTCAACAGAGCTATTGAAATCAGTCCGAAATCCGACCGCACCAGCGCGGCCGGACTCGCATATTACAATCTGGGGCGAATATACGAAGAGGACATGAAGGATTACGAGAAAGCGATATCAATGTATAAAGCGGCTCAGGAAAACGCCTCAAAGCGCATGGATTCTATGGAGAACATGCTCACCTTTCTGGAAAAACCGGTAAGTGATAAGCGGATTGCTACCGCAGTCCGCCAGCTCGCCGGCAGTTATGACCCGGCTGAGGCACAGTCCCGTGTCATAGCCTGCTGCCGGCAGATCGGAGTGACAGATAAGATAGCAGAAGAACAGAAAGCACTCAGCGAACAATATCCATTTTCCGAATGGGCAATCGAAGCGCACAAGGCAGCAGAACCGGAGAAAGAAGAAGTGAAAGAAGAAACTAAAATCGAGAAAGAAAAAGAGACTATGAAAATAGTCCCT
>JAUVJM010000017.1 GCA_030596585.1 bacterium | reverse complement strand
CTGCTAATATTGCTGTGGGAATTGCTTCCTACAACGAGGCGGATGCCATTGGCTACCCGACCCAACAGGGGAGCCTCGGACTCGTCAAATATTTCCCCGGGATGAAACCCGTGATTATATGCTGTGATAATTGCTCGCCCGACGGCACTGAGGAAGCTTTCCTCGAAACAAGAACGGAAGTTCCCAAGATTTACATAACCACTCCAAAGGACGTTGTGGGCAAAGGCTATAACTTCGAAAATATGTTCAGAAAAGCTCTTGAGCTGGGCGTGGAAATTCTCATCTGCGTTGACGCTGACCTCGAAAGCATAACTCCTGAGTGGATAAAGCACTTTGGCGAATCCATACGGAGCGGTTACGACTATTCTACTCCGATATACGCAAGACACAAGTACGACGGGACAATAACCAATAACATATGCTTTCCTCTCGTCTACGGGGTCCTTGGGAGAAATGTCCGCCAGCCCATAGGCGGAGACTTCGCACTGAGCAAAACGCTTATTAGTTTTCTCATCAAACAGCCGTGGCACAAGACGACTCAGGAATACGGAATAGATATCTTTATGACTATGAATGCCGTGCTCGGAGATTTCAAAATATGCCAAACCGGTCTGGGGGCGAAAATCCACAAGCCGAGCGCTCCGAAGCTGGGCCCAATGTTCGTCCAGGTTGTGAGCACTGCATTTCTTATGATAAACAAACACGCGGAGAAGTGGAAAAACGTAAAGGCGGTCCAGGATTCTCCTCTTCTTGGATTGAAGGAGCTGGATAAGCCCCAGGACCTCACCGTTGATAGAGATTCCATAAAGAAAAAGGCAATTTCAGGATTTGGCAGTTCCCGGGACGCTCTGAAGCAGCACCTCTGTCCGGACACATTCAAGGCGGTAGACAGAATTTTCAGCTCGAATGATTTTGACGCGCTGGGTTCGGAATTGTGGGTGAAAATCGTATATGAGATGATAGCCGCTTTCCGTAAGGCTAAGGACACCGGCAAGGTAGTCGAATCCCTGAAAGGATTGTATTTTGCGCGGGTTTTAGCGTTTATGAACAAAACATGGGAGCAAAGCACGCCCGAGGCAGAGAAAGAAATCCTCGCCCAGGCAGACTGTTTCTTTGACCACAAAGACTATCTCTTGAAACTTGTCAGTGAGAAATAAGGCTGGTGACAAAGGAGGTTCTGTCCCAATGGCAATCACCTTCAAGTGTACGTGCGGCCAGCTGCTCGAAGTTGAGGATGAGCACGCCGGCAAACAGGCTAAGTGTCCCAAGTGTGGTGAGTCAGTTACAATCCCATCTACTGAGGAGGAAGAAGAACCCAAATGCCCCGGGTGTGGAAAACCGATGGAGTACGACGCAATCGTATGCATGGAATGTGGATTCAACAGGAAAACGGGGCGGCAGCTCACTACGGGAGGCAAACCTCCGAAAAAAAAAGCAAGAGAGGGAGAAGAGGAAATACCGGACGAATCCCCCATAGCTTCCTCATTTAGCAAATCTTTCGTATTCCCCCTAAAGGGAGCCGCGCTGGCGATGGTAATCTCTATGCCACTCCTTCGAATCGGGTTCGCTTTTATCCCGCTGATTGGCGGAATCATGTATTTCGGGCTTTTTTATTCATGCCTCATAGACATCATGCGGACAGCGGCAGGCGGTCCCCGTTACTACGTCGAATGGCCCGATTTCACGGAAATGTGGTCGGAAATGATTGTGCCTGCCTTGATAGTTTTCTTTGCCGGCTTCATTGTCGTCGCCGTCCCGCTCGGAGCAACCATGTCATTTATCGGTGGAACCGCCATTATTTCCCAACTGGGACAGCTCTCAAACTTCAGAGCTGAAATCCTGCCGGGCCTCGCGGGCGGAGCAATCGTCACAGGACTGGTGGCTCTTTTCTGCGCAAGCTATTTCCCAATGACGCTGACTATCGCCGGCATCTACCAGGCATTCAGCGCCAGCCTCAACCCCATCATCCTTTTCCGCTCGATATCCCGCATCCCGAAGGAATACACGCTCGTGGCACTGTTCGTGTACGCAATGTTGGCACTGCCCGCGGTCATCGGTATCGGGCTTATGCTGATTCCGCTGGGGGCGATTCTGATGCCAACGGTGCAATTTTACTGCTGGGCAGTCATCGCCTCACGCCTGGGCTTCATGGCATACTATAACCGGAAAAGGTTAGGCTGGTAGGACTAACGGACGAAGCTCAGTTGCGGCGAACACTTTCGGGGTCGGCTGAAGTGAATTGAATTGTTGGAAATATAATCATATTTTCTTTATTCGTCGAAACATTTCTTTGTAAACTTCTTCATCTCGCCGCATGCCGATTTTTAAAATCAAAACTTGAACTAAATCCTTTTCTATTCGATATAGAACCCGATAATGGGATATCTTTAACTTCCAATATCCTTTCAACTTATTGCGAAGAGGAGCCCCGTATTTTTCTGGTTTGATACTCAATTTTTTGTAGATTGTCTTCAGGATAATGGATTGGTTATGTTTATTGATTTTCCTGAAATCTTCTTCAAGGACAAGATGATGAATTTTTATCTTCCACATTGTAATTGCTCGAAGCTATTTCAGAAGGGTTTCGATATCAACATAATCCCTGGCAGTGCTATTCTTATAACGTTTATCAGCGATGAAACCGAGAACAAAGTCTTCAGCAGTCTCAAGGACATGTTGGATATGTTCATATTCCTCATTAGACATAAGAACAGCAGCAGGCTTATGCCTTTTTTCGATAATCACAAGTCCCTTACGCGCTTTCTCAAGTATTTTATCAATCCCTGATCTAAGTTCCGAAACTCCCACTAATGTAGTATTCTCTTTAACCGTCAACATAATATTCCCCTCCTCTAAGCAAAGCATACCATGTGGCAAAAAAGATGTCAATACAATCGCCAAATAAATTGGCGGTTTATTTGGCAGTTTTGTTAAATTTTTAAATTAACGGATGGCAGATATACTTTAGCCCTTTTTATGTATTCTGTTATGTGTTTTTTGATTTTGAACTTATTTTGCTTTAACGCTCCTGCATATATCAATAATGTGATGTTTTTCTGGATGTTCTTCGGGATTATTTAAATAAATCTCATAACTAGGCCGCGACATGTCTACTTCATAATTACTTCTTTCTATCCATTCAACCACAGTATCCCATGCTGGCCCATATTCTTCCGACCCTGTCAATTCAGTATGCATTACAGCGTATTTCCCACCAGATAAAATTTTCTTCTGTATATCACCATCTACCTTAGTATCTTCAGGAATACTCATACACAAATCTAACTTCAGTTCATCGGGCGGGGTAATTTTGCAATCATCTTGATAAGAGGATAAAAATACCGATTTTGGAGAGATCAATCCTTTTGGGCCAGCCCACCCGCAGAGCTTATCAAATAAATTAGCAAAAATTTGAGGGTTGCCCATATAATTACCGGTAAATGAAACAAATGCAACTTGTCTTTCTAATAGCTCTTTAATGTTAGGTTGTTCATTCTTCATAATTTTCTCCTTCCTTGTGCTGGTAGGTTTCCATAACATTCCCAGACACGCTTAATGATATCGGAAGTAATCCCAATATACAACGTTCCATTTCTTTTACTGGCCAATATGTAAACATAGTAGTCTTTAGCCATGATCCTGGATCACCCGGACAAGCCGGGTGGTGACGCGGTGCGGATGGTTTTCATTTTCTTAAGATAACAATTAATATACGAAGTTCGCAATTGTTTCTTGATTCCCGCTCCTGTTAAAATATATTGATATATAGCAGGCATGTCAACGAGGAAACCGCTTGATTCGTTCTCGTAATATGCCTATAATATCGGAGAATGCGAAGTTCGTATAATCCGGGATGTTTGTCAATATGATGGAAGTGAAATCCGTCAGCTAACAAACTGACAGATAGCGTATAATATCAGAAAATCTCCGGGGAAAAGACAAGAGGGAGGGAATTGAAGAAGTTATTCCGACTAACACTCCAGAATAAACTCATAGCCGCATTCCTATTCGTGGGACTTGTCCCGATGATTCTCTCCTCCCTGATTGTAGTCAGCATGAATTCGAGGAGACTGGAGAAACAGATAGAAAGAGACATAAAAAAGGCGTCTGAAGAAACGATAAAAGTAATCCGGGATTATCAAAGCCGCGCAGAGCAGATTGCCAGCTTCCTGACAGACAACCCCCGTTTCACAGCCTCAGCCCGCAGCGGAGAAGCTCCCCAGGTAATTCAGACGGGACGCCCCCTTATCCTGTGGATGGAAGGAAAACCCCAAAGAGATTCATACGGGAAAGATATTATCCAGCTTGAAATGCCGCAGGCTCTGATTGCAGGCACAATAACCCCCCTGGACGATGAAGACGGAACACATCTGGGTGAAGTGATAGTCGGCTACCAGCTCGGTAAAAGTTTTGCACAGGATATGTCCCTGCTTACCGACGTTGAAGTTAGTATCCATTACATGGTTGAAGACGACCGGCGCGATGCCTATTACGAGAAGAAGGCAATATTTCAGGAAGTGGAATACGAAGCCTACTATCAACCTCTTCGAAACAGAGATGGAAGAACCGTGGGCAGGATATTTACCGGTGTCCCCAAGCGTTACGGGTTCTCGGAAACCGTGAGCACGTGGAGATTCTTCCCCATTCTCATAGGGCTGTGTGCTATCATGGCAGGCAGTCTCGGTTATACGATGGCAAGGCGCATATCAAAACCCATCAGGCTTTTCTCGAAGGGCGTGCATGATGTGGCAGAGGGAAACCTTGATCAGGAAATAAGTATCACGTCAAGCGAAGAACTTGCCGAACTGAGTAATGCATTCAATCACATGACGGAAAAACTCAGGGAGATGAGACAGCTCGAGGAAGAATTGCGCAGAAAAGACAGACTCGCGGCACTCGGCGAATTATCCGCGGGCGTGGCCCACGAGATACGAAATCCGCTGGGCATTATCAGAAGCTCGGCGCAGGTCCTGGAGAAAAATGCAGCCGGAAACAAGAAAATGGAAGAGCTGACCAGCTTTATAATAGGGGAAGTAGACAGACTCAACCGGGTTGTGAGCAATTTTCTGGATTTTGCCAGACCACATGACCTGGATCTTGAGGAAACTCAGATAGGAGACGTCGTCGAAAAGAGTCTTCATCTTGCCGAGCCAAAACTCTCTCTGACTCATACCGAGGTCGTCAGGGATTATGACAAGAACCTTCCAAATGTCAAAATTGACCCGGAACTGATTTCCCAGGCATTTCTCAACCTGATTATAAATGCCGCTGAAGCCATGGCGGACGGCGGGAAACTCACGCTTAATGCCCGCCATGCTCCGGATCTCAGGTTCAGAAGGGGATACGTTGAAGTCAGCTTCGCCGATACGGGAACGGGAATCCCCGAGGAAATGCTGGGGAAAATCTTTAACCCGTTTTTCTCCGGCAAAGACGAAGGTTCGGGACTCGGACTTGCGATCGTTCACAAAATTATTGAAGCCCATAACGGGAAAATCTCCGTGAAAAGTGAAGTTGATCACGGAAGCATCTTTGCCGTGAGGTTACCGGTATGAAAATCCTTGTCGTCGATGACGAACTTAAAATGCGCAGGGTCCTCCAGATGGCTCTTGAAGAAGATGGTTACTCTGTTGTACCGGCAAAAAACGGGAAGGAAGCCATCAAGAAAATATCCGAAACTCCGTTTCGCCTGGTTATAGCAGACATGAAAATGCCGGTGATGGACGGGATGGAACTCCTCAGAAAAATAGAAAAACTAAACGAGAATTTGCCTGTGATAATGATGACTGCATACGGCACCGTTGCAACGGCAGTGGAAGCTATGAAGCAGGGAGCATATGATTATATCCTCAAGCCCTTCGACATAGAAGAAATGAAGCTCATAGTCTCCAGAGCTATCAATGTAGAACGGCTCGTCAGAGAGAAGACTTTTCAACAAGAAGAACTGGAAACAAGATACGGGTTCAACAACATAATCGGGATAAGCTCTCGGATACGGGAGGTCTGTGAAACAATCAGAAAGGTAGCTGACGTAAAGAGCACCGTTTTAATATGCGGGGAAAGCGGCACGGGGAAAGAACTCGCTGCCCACGCCATACACTTTGCAGGAGAAAGGTCAGAAAGACCGTTCATCGCCGTAAACTGTGCCGCTCTTTCGGAAACACTTCTTGAATCCGAACTATTCGGGCACGTAAAGGGCGCTTTCACCGGCGCGCATGCCGACCGCCAGGGTAGATTCGAACTGGCTGACGGAGGAAGCCTCTTCCTTGACGAAGTAAGCGCCATGAGTCCGGCCCTTCAGGCAAGCCTCCTGAGAATAATCGAAACGAAAGAATTTGAGAAGGTCGGCGGCACGAGAACGATTAAAGCCGACGTGCGAATCATCGCGGCGACAAACACCGACCTGAAGAAGTTGATACAAAAAGATCTCTTCCGCGAGGACCTGTATTACCGCCTGAATGTAGTCCCGATTCTGCTTCCTCCGCTGAGGGAAAGACGCGATGACATACCAATTCTCGCCAGGCACTTCCTGAGTCTGTACAGCACCGAACTCGGGAAGCGGATAAAAGAGATATCGCCGCCGGCAATGAACCTGCTGTCAGGCTACGGCTGGCCGGGCAACGTGAGAGAACTGGAAAACGTAATAGAAAGAGCTGTCGTCCTTGTGGAAGGAGACACCCTCGGAGAAAAAGACATTCCTCTTGACCTTTCATTCGGAAAGGTAGATAATACGCCCACGGGACCGGCACGGAATCTATCGTATCAGGAAGCAAAGAAGGAAGTCATTGAATCATTCGAAAGGGCTTTCTTTGCAAAGGTCATTGAGGCTGCCGGAGGAAACATAACGCAAGCTGCAAAACTCACTGAAATGGACAGAAAAAATCTGTATGAGAAACTGAAGAAGTTAAACATAAGGTGTGGTTAAATTACCACACGTGCCGCAAGTAAAGCAGAAAACGGCGAAAAAGAGTTAGAGGCATAAGCTCGCAGACTCTGGGCACTTAGGAACCAGGAAACGCCCATGACGAGGGAAGAAGAAAAGTCTGGCACGGAAATTGCTGTTCTAAAAGGCAACTGGTTACCCGAAACCAGATTTAGCTTCTTCAGTGGAGGAAGATTCCTCAGGAGGGCAGAGTTTTCTCGGTTCCTTCTTTCCTCTGCCCTCTCCGCTGAACATAGCAAGAGAGTAAGTGCGAAGTAAACGCCATGTCATTCTGAACGAAGTGAAGAGTCTACGGAGATTCTTCGTCGCTTCGCTTCTCAGAATGACAGGCTTGAACGGTCTTGGTTGAATATTTACGCAAGAGGTAGCGATGGAAATTTCACTCAAAGAAATAGAAGCCCTTGTGGGCGGTGAGATCACAGGGGATGAGAACATAGTCATCACCGGAGTGGCGGGGATAAAAGAAGCGGGAGAGGGCGAGATAACTTTCGTAGCCAATTCCAAGTATGCATCGCTGATGGATTCTACCAACGCCTCCGCCATTATAGTTTCCCGGGACGTCGAAAACGGACGGCGGACGCTTGTGAGAACAGATGACCCATACCTTGCATTCACAAAGGTAATGGAGCTATGGGCAAACGGTAATGGGGAACCCTCCACGGGAGCAGAAATCCATCCCACAGCCGTTGTGGGCAAAGACGTGAAACTCGGCGAAAACGTCTCTATCCAGGCATACGTTATCCTGGAAGACGGAGTTGAGGTCGGCGATAATGCCGCGATATGTCCGTACGTGTACATTGGCAAAAAAAGCAGGGTCGGGGATGGGACACTAATCTATCCCTGCGTAACTGTCAGAGAGAAGATAAACATAGGCAAACGGTGCATTATCCACAGCGGAACGGTGATCGGAAGTGACGGGTTTGGGTTTGCTCCCGTAAAGGGAATTCATCACAAAGTCCCCCAGATAGGGACAGTGATTATTGAAGATGACGTGGAGATTGGCGCAAACGTAACCATTGACAGGGGAACTATCGGAAAAACCCTCATTGGTAAAGGCACAAAGATAGATAACCTAGTGCAGATTGCTCACAATGTGGCTATTGGTGAAAACTCAATCATCGTTGCCCAGGTCGGGATTTCAGGCACGGCAGTGCTCGGAAAAGGAGTGACCGTTGCCGGCCAAGCCGGTATCGCGGGACATCTGACCGTCGGTGATAACAGCACAATTGCCGCAAGAGCCGGGGTTACCAAAAGCGTCCCTGCCAACTCATGCGTTTCAGGCTTTCCGGCAAAACCTCACGACAAAGAGAAACGCCTGAAAGCGACCATCCAGAGACTTCCTGAGCTGGCAAAAACCATAAGAGAACTACAGCAGAAAGTTAAAGAACTCGAGGAGAAAAGTTTAGAACATATCTCCAACCCCTTTTAGAGTCAGTCCGGGTGCTCCCTTTATTCTGAAGGCAACGAATACTCTTGTATCGTCCTCCTCCCCGTTCCATTCACTCTGCCAGAAGAGCTGTGCTTCCCAGCAGTGCAAGTCACGGTAAAGAGTAACGCGGCGAACCTTGAAATCTTCTCTGTTTATGTCGTAGCGGCCCTGCAGGTTTATTTTCCACTTTCTGCCAAGGGGCGTCTCAATTCTCCCGAGGACATCAAACGTGTGTTTTTCCCCCTCCGGCTCGTAGAACCTCGTCCCTGCCTCCAATTTCCACTCATCTCTCTCAACCGTCAGGTCAGTATCCAGCGATTCAAACTTCTCAACGTAGGGATCAAAATGCATGAGAGTCCGCCAGGAAATATTACTGAGAGAGCTGACTCTCAAATCGGCAGCGATATCTGACCACGGCCTGTCTTCCTCCTGAAAGTCATAAACGGAATAGAGATCAAAAGCCAGCAGTTTATGGGTTATGCCCAAGGTATCCTTCCCTTCAACCCCATTTAGCAATTCCACCTTTACCCGCTTTTCTTCATCACCTACCCGGTCACAGAAACCGTAGACGTTTTCTCTCTCCTCACCTGGATCAGGTCTGTAATAGAAAGTCAGTTTGGGCAAAACCGTGTGGCGCACTTTCTTAATCTCCTGCCGGTTTCCAGTGTCAAATATCCTCCAGATGCCGTGAGCCATGGTCAGAGGCAGGTAGTATTCGTAACTTCCCTGGAAGAGGTTCTCCTCACCGAGCTTGTCTTCACTGTAGAAAAAGCCGTCCACGCCAACGGTCGGCTTGGCTCTAAGCCATCCGATGCGAGCCTGATAGGACAACTCCGGGTGCAGGTCAAACTGCGCTATTCTTTTCTTCTCAGTCGCGGCTCCGGCTTCTTCTCCCTCCACCCGGTCACCATCAGCCGGAGTTTCAGTATTCTCGACAGTTATTTCCCTGCGGAGGTAAGCAAACTTCGCATCAAAATCGTAGTAGAAGGACGTTCCCGGCAGGGCACGCTCCACAAGGTTAAGGGAAATACACGGCAGGCTTTCAGTAACTTCCTGGAAACTGTTTATGCGTTTTCTGACATATATACTCGAGGTATATCCCGGCTTGTTTGTGGTTATGGACAGAGATCCCTCCAGTCTATGCTTTTCGAGTTCAGACCGGCTGAGAAAATGCAGAATTTCCTCATCCAGGTAGTCGTCATTGAAATCCGCATCACTCAACTTGTCAACTCTTGCTATCCCGGTCGTGGTTTCCGTTATCTTCTGACGATGACGGAAATGGAGTTTCCACCTCTCCTCCGCCGGCGTATCATCTCCCGGGCTTTCTCTCTCATCAATGTGGTAAGCATACAAATACATCCAGCCGGGATGTTCGACACCATAGGCAAGATTGACATCAAAGCCTTTCCCCCACCCCCTCTCGTCGAAAAAGTCGAGATACCATCTGCCGTTGAGTTTTTCCGAGAGGTACCAGTTATAGTGCGAAAGGACAAAAGCGCCTTTCTCGGAACTGTAACCCGGACGCACAATCAGCCCTGACGGGTCATCTTGGAGTGACCTGCGCCAAACAGGCAGATATATCAGAGGAATTCTGCCTGCACGGAAAACAGTGTGGTAGGCAGTTAGATGGTCCCCGGGATATACATCAATCCGCTTTGCGGTGAACCTGTAGTGAGGCGGAGATAAGTCGCACGTGGTGAAAGCTCCATCCTCCAGCAGATACTTATCCGGCCCGGTCTTCTCAAACTTCTCTGCCCTTATGTACCAGGGCTTATTGAAAATGCGCACACCCCGTGCCGTTCCCGTTTCTCCTCCCAGGTTATACTTCATTTCCTCTGCGAGTATTTCCTGAGATTTCTCAAGGAAGACCACATTCCCCTTTGCAGAAAACTCCTTTGAGTTAAGATCAAACCGGACGTAGTCAGCTTTGAGATCCGTCTCCCTGTAAACCAGATGGACATTGCCCAGCCCTTCGACTACTCCTTTCTCATCGTGGTACTCCAGTGTATCAGCATTGAAAATGAGAGGAGGCTCTTCCTGTGCCAGAACCGGAATGGATGACAGTAGAACAAAAAGACCCGCCAGAAACCAGTTTCTAAACGGGTCAGGAGAAAAGGCAGATAATGAATTATGGTAACCGTTCACTGTTGACGGTTCACGGTTAAAGAGTGAACTCCATTTATTCTTCGAGTAAGCAAAAGCGCATCGAGAAGATAGGTTCTCGACAAGCTCGAACAATAATTCGTAACCGTGAACGGTTACGAATTATGCAACGTTCGCTGTTTCAAGGATAGCTCTTAACCTCTTAAGAAACTGCGCCGCAACAGCTCCGTCAACGGCTCTGTGATCAACCGAAAGGGTGAATTTCATCCTTGGTCTTATCTCAACTTTCCCATCCACCGCCACGCACTTCTTTTCTATCGCACCTATGCCGAGTATGCCAACCTGAGGCGGATTTATTATGGGAACAAAACTCTCTATTCCGAACATGCCGAGATTTGAAATTGTAAACGTTGCTCCGCTATATTCCTCCACACTAAGCTTCTTTTCTTTTGCCTTAGCTGCCAGGACTTTCACCTCGGCGGATATTTCCTGAACCGTTTTCTTTTGGGCATCCCGCAAAACCGGTACTATGAGTCCCTCCTCAAGCGCAACAGCAATCCCGATATTGACTTCGGAAAACGTCTTAATCCCGCTCTCTTGCCAGTGTGCATTCACCTGCGGGGATTCAGAGAGCGCCTGTGCAACAGCCTTTATTATGATAGGCGTGAAAGATACAGACAAACTCGCCCGCTTCTTCGAGACTTCGGACATATCAACCTCTGCCGTCAGATAGTAATGGGGAATTTCCCTCTTGCTTCTCGACATCTGCTCCGCAATTGCCTTCCGCATGGGGCTTAAACCCGCCGCCGCGGCTCCTCCGCCGCCAGAAACAGCGGCAAGAACATCTTCCTTCGTAATTCTTCCCCCCGGACCTGTTCCTTTTACATTCCCAAGGTCAATTCCCTTCTCAACCGCAATTTTCTTAGCAAGCGGAGATGCTTTGACCTTTTTCCCAGGCAGCGGTTCCTCCTTCGGTCCTGCCTCATACCGGGCACGCTCCTCTGTCTTAACAGCCATTTCCTCCTGCGGCTTCTCCTGCACCTCCGGCAGCTGCTCGCCTTCCTCTGCTATATAGCCGATAACCGCAGTTACCGGAACCGTCTCTCCGCCTCCGATAATTATCTTTCGCAGTATCCCCGACCCGTATGATTCCACTTCCAGAGTCGCCTTATCAGTGGTTACTTCAAGCAGGACATCGCCCTTCTCAACGGAATCCCCTTCCTTTTTCAACCACCTCTCGATTTTGCCTTCTTCCATCGTCTGCCCTAACTTCGGCATGATTACTTCAGTTACCATTGGATAACCCCCTGAGACTAATACTCTGTGACCTTAGTCTTGAAAACCTTCTGTTTGTCATTCCCGCCCCGTATCAAGTACGGGGTAAACTGCAACGGGAATCCAAACTGCAACTATGGATTCTGGATTGCCCGGTCAAGCCGGGCAATGACAAGAATTAACGTTACTAACCACTAACCACTGTTTTTTTAACTGCTTCAACTATATCCACCACTCTCGGCACTGCAACCTCTTCAAGTGTCGGACTCATAGGTATCGGGACATCCGCCCCCGCTACCCGAACCACCGGAGCATCCAGATAATCAAAACCCAGCTCCACTATCTGAGATACAACCTCACCTGCAAACCCGCCTGTCTTGCACGCTTCAGAAACAACAATAGCCTTACCCGTCTTTTTTACCGACGTCATGATGGTGTCAATGTCCAAAGGTTTCAATGTCCGCAAGTCAATCACTTCGCATTCAATCCCCCCGCCGGAAAGCTCATTCGCCGCCTCAACAGCAAGGAGCGCCATACGGGAATAGGCAATGATGGTAACGTCTTTCCCCTCTCTCTTAACGTCAGCCACACCCAGAGGAACGGTATAGTCTTCCTCGGGAACAGGACCCTTCATACCGTAGAGCATTTTGTGTTCGATAAACATCACGGGATTGTCATCCCGGATAGAACTCTTCAGAAGTCCCTTGGCATCATAGGGTGTTGACGGCATTACTACGTAGAGTCCAGGGATATGGACATACCAGGATTCAAGGCTCTGGGAATGGTGAGCGGCTATCCCGCGTCCGGTTCCTCCCTCCGTCCTGAGAACGACAGGAACCGTGGTTTTGCCGCCGAACATGTAGCGGTTCTTGGCTACTATGTTGATTATTTCATCAGCAGCAATCGTGCTGAAATCGATGTACATTATCTCAGCAACGGGTCTCATTCCAGTCATAGCGGCTCCAGCTGCCGCTCCGGCAATTGCCGCTTCCGATATGGCAGTGTCTCTTACCCTTTCTTCTCCAAATTTTTCGTACAGACCTTTTGTAACTCCGTATGCCCCGCCGTATATAGCGATGTCCTCACCCATGAGAAACACTCTCTCATCCCGCTCCATCTCCTCACCCAGCGCTTCGTTGAGTGCCTGCCGGTAATATATCTCTCGCATTTTTCTCTCCGTTGTCTCTTGCTTTTATGTTTTTTCTTACGACTTACGACTTACGACTGTCTTTACATATACATCATCAGTTAAAGTCTCAGGGGACGGAAAGGGACTGTTTAAAGCATATTCCGTTGCCTTATCCACTTCTACACTGATATTCTTCTCAAGACTCTTAATCTCATCCTCGGTCATTACTCCTTCACCAAGTATCTTTTTCTTGAACCTTTCCACCGGGTCTTTTTCCTTCCACTCCGCCTCCTCTTCCCTGGTTCTATAAACTCTTGGGTCGCTTCGCGAATGCCCGTAAAACCGATATGTCTTGCATTCAATGAGATACGGCCCTTTGCCCTCACGAGCTCCGGCCGCAGCCTTCCGGACAGCTTCCTTCACCTTCAGAATATCCATCCCATCCACTATCTCTGACGGTATGTTATATGCACTGCCTCTTACGGCAATATCCTGCACCGAACTGACTTTCTTCACAGAACCACTCATCCCGTACAAGTTATTCTCACATATATATATGACCGGCAGTTTCCAGGCAGAAGCCATGTTGAGCGACTCATGGAATACTCCTGTATTCGATGCGCCGTCGCCAAAGAAACAGAGCACAACCTGATCGGTATGACGCAGCTTCACGGATATACCCGCTCCGGTAGCCACGGGGATATTGGAACCTACAATGCCGGTCGCTCCGAGATTGCCTGTCTTCACGTCAGCTATGTGCATGGATCCGCCTCTGCCCTTGCAATAACCCGTCTCGCGTCCGCAGAGTTCAGCCATCATTTGCGGGAGCTTTCCGCCCTTGGCAAGACAATGCCCGTGACCGCGATGTGTGCTCGCTATATAATCATCTTCCCTTATCGCGGCACATGCTCCAACCGCAATGGCTTCCTCACCCGCATATACGTGGGATGCTCCTTTTATCAAGTCACGGGAGAGCAGCTCAAATACCTTTTCCTCAAAATAGCGAATCCTCAACATAGTTCCCAGATACTCTACGAGTTCACCGTTTCCCACTTCTTTCTCCCTTTAGGGCCTGCCCGGCATTTAAGGCAAAGCAAGCTTTGCAACTACACGGTTGACCGAATATTCACGCACATTTTTATCAGCGTCAATTATATCTACAGTTACCGAGACTGTCAACGATTATCCAAAGAACACAAAAATGTCATTCTGAGCACATTCGTTTCACTCAGCATAAATTCCGCGAAGAATCTATTTAGATTCTTCGTCGCCTTGCTCCTCAGAATGACATGTCAGGCCAAGAGGGCTAATCGGGGAGAATTTTCCGAAATCTGAGACTCAGCCTGCACAGAAAAACGACTGCGGAAAGATGCTTTTTCACAACCTGCTTCAGGAGTGGATGCTTCTCAAGAACCCGGGCTGCCGGGGGACCCAGTTTGTAATAAGTCCGAACGAACAGCCTCCCGGGGACATTGCTTACCAAAAACCTATCCCTGAACGCCTGCAGTAATTGGACTTCAGGAGCAGATATGTCACCATAGGCGGCAGTTGCAATAAAACAGCCAAATAGAGATTCATCCTCCGTATCGCCGCTGTCAACGAGCTCTGACCAGTTGCTTTCGAAATAGCCTTCAACCACTGCAGTAACTCTGTAATAATACACTCTGTCGGAGTCAAGGTCACTGCTCTTATCCTCATACCAGTTCCCCGCTACAAGTTCTCCATCTTCATCGGTATCCCCGTCGAGGTCGTTGTCAATGCTATCCCCTTCGTTCAGTTTGTCAAATCCGTAGGCTTTAGCGAGAGATCTGTAAACTACGTATCCAATCAAATTCGCTTCCGGATTCTCATTCCACTCGAGATGTATCTCACTGCCTCCCCAGTAGGCACTGAGTCCTGCCGGCGGGGACGGGGACAAACCAGGAACATATCTTTCCGGCGGATCCATTGCCGCCAATGCCATTCCCGGAACCACAAGCAGAAAAACGACAACAAACTTAAACTTTCTCATGGACCAAACTCCTCTAAAATTCTCTCAAGCGTGTTATACCGAACTCTTGCGTTTTAGAATCGACTTTCGTTATTTTAGGCAAAATGTCATTGCGAGGAGTCCCGAAATACTCGGGACGACGAAGCAATCTCAAGATTGCTTCCCCGAGTATTTTCGAACTGTATCTCATTTAACTCTCAACTCAGTTTGATATTCTTCCATCCTGTTGGTATCTTTCTGCTCTATCTCCCTCACCTTTTCATCAGTCAGTATGTGAGGAGTGAGAAAGATCAGCAGGTCAATTTTCTCCTTGGCGGGTCTATTCCTTCTGAAAAGCAGGCCGATAAGAGGAATGTCGCCAAGGATGGGAACCTTTGAGACCGTCTTACCCTTCTTATCCTTTATCAAACCTCCGATAACGATTGTCTCTCCATCCTTCACCCTGACCTGAGTATTCGCACTCCTCGTGGAAAGCTTAGGCTTTTCTTCATTCCCCGAGGGACCGACTACCCAGCCTATAATCTCACTTATCTCAGGAGCAACAGCCATAACAATATCCCCTTCGCTGACATGCGGAGTAACTTTGAGAGTTATGCCAACATCCTCATCTTCATACCCCGTAATTTCCCAGGTACCCCTGTCATCGTTATAGGTGTAAGTCGGTACGGGAATTTTCTTGCCAACATGTATGCTTGCTTCCTGATTATCAAGTGTCGTAATTCTCGGGGAGGAGAGAATATTTGTATCAGAGGTCGACTCAATTAATTTGATGGCAGCACCAAGCTCGGTAAATGACAACGTTCCGAACTTAAAATCACTATCGCCGTAGGGGACATAGGGAAAACCGCCCCTCGCAGGAAAATCCGTGTCAGTGGGGGCAGTTCGAGGGAAATATTTGCTATCCCGCCCGGTGTATTTTTTGTTGAGCGGGAAAGTGGTTGGACGACCCGCTCCTGTTGCAGAAGCCTGCAGATTCCAGTCAATTCCTACGTTTGCTTCTCTGTCCAGAGAAACTTCCATAATCCTCGCATGAATCATTATTTGCGGAGCCGGGACGTCAAGCTGGCTCACTATATCCTCCATCTTTTTCACATTGGACGGGATATCGGTAATTACGAGCACGCTTGACCTGTCCTGCGTCTTCTCACTTCCAACTCCTTTAGTCCGTTTCATAATCTCAATTTTTCCGTACCGGGTGGGAATACCGCTCAGGGAACTTCTGATATCCTCAGCATCCACATGCTTGAGAACGACAACCTTCGTAACCGTCTCAACCCCCGGCTCGCCAAGTTTTATGACTCTTATGATATTACCTTCTCTTACATAGTCATATCCATTCGTTCTCAATATGGATATGAGCGCATCATCCAGTCCGACATCCGAGAAGCTCACGGTTATGCGGCCGCTTATGTCCCCTCCCGCAATGATATTCAGCCCGTATTCTTCAGAAAGTATGCGGAGCACGTCGCCTATTTCGGCTTCGTTGAAATCCATCGTCAGCAGATGTTCTCCGGCATTTTCCTCAACTGTCTGGCAGAAACATCCCAGCGCTGTGCCGAGCAGTGTGAGGATGCACAAAAATCTTAAACAATTGCTGAACATTTATTGCCTCCTTAAATAGAGTACATATTTCCTCTTGCCATCCGACAATAACACTCTGCCCTTTTCAATAACAACGATTTTTCTTCCTCCGATTACGTCGCCAACGTGAACAATGTCTCTATCTACAATTGCAGATGAGTTCTTCCCCCGCAGGACAATCCCCGTGAGGGTTAACTCGGTCTCTTCTTCCTCAATAAGCGAATCTTCAACCATTCCCATCTCCTCAGACGGTTCCAGAGGAGAGGCAAACGGGTCACGCCCCACACCCGGCTCGGATGCTCTCTGCTCAACGTTCACAGCAGCAGGTTTCTTGGCAACCCTGGCAACAACCCTAATCTCAAGAGGTCTGCTCACAACTTTTGCTCTCCGAGACAGGTACAATATACCACCGGCAGCGATTACAGCCACAGCTATGATAGATTTTGTGCGCCTACTCAGATAATACATACGTT
>JAUVJM010000049.1 GCA_030596585.1 bacterium | reverse complement strand
GATTCAGACATAGCAGCAACAGGAGGAGAGGAACCAATGATGAAGAGGCGGGTTGCGGCATATTTTGAGGATGCTCTTATTATCATTTCCATATGTGCGTTGTGGCCAAAGGCCTTCCATTTCGAGGGCTGCTACCCGGATGTGCTAATGTGGTCTGCTCTCTTTACGATGGCTGTTGTATTTTTCAGAAGGATTCGGCGGTTGAAAAGTCTTGTTCGGACTCAAGCGAAGGAAGGGGGTGGGCAGGATACAACACGGACCGGATAGGAAAGTCTTCTAAGGGGTTGAGAATGGCGGGCTTTTGGTTTACGGTCTGAGGTCTGGCGTCTGGTCTTTATAGGCTTTTTCTATTTTGGCGGAGACATCCCTGTAGCCAATGTCCACTTCGTAAATCTCTTTGTATTTCCCGAGAGCGTCTTGTTCCCGGTTCATCTTTTCGTAGATTCTTCCGAGGTCGTACAGGATTGCCTTTCTGGTATCGTTCATTTCGTCCGATTTGCCAGCTGCTTTCTCGAGCTGTCTTGCTGCAATATCCAGTATATTCTTGTCTTCGAAACAGAGCCCGATGAGGTGCTGGCTCTCAATACTTCTCGCTTCATCGTTGACAGCCAATTGCAACTCCTTCAATGCTCTGTCGGAATAGCCTCTTTTCCTGCAGGCTACCCCGAGCTGATAGTGGAATTCCGGGTTATCAGGCGACGCTTTACTTCTATTTTCCAGAGCCTGAATCTGCAAATCAAGTCTGGCGAGTTTTGCTTCCTCAAGTCTATTTCTTACCTCGCGGTTATCCGATTCTGCCGACCCTGCCTTTTCATATTTCTTGACCTGGCTGTCTATTTCATCTGCTTTTTTGTCAAGCTCCGCCGCTTCGATTTCCTGTAACCTTGCTTTTGCAGAAGTATCATCCGGGCTGATGCTCAGGATTTCCTCGTAGGCCGCTCTTGCTTTATCGTACAGGCTTTCCCTGAGATACAGATCTCCCAGGATTTTGCGCAAGCCTGTGTTTGTTTTATCTTCTTCGGTTACCCTTTCGAATTTCTCAATTGCTTTTGCGTTTTTCCCATCCCTGAGATAAAGATTACCGAGACTCTCCTCCACTTTTTTTCTTTCGGGGGCAAGGCTCAGAACTTTTTCGTATTCAAGAATTGCATCTTCGAAATGCCTGGTTTGTTCGTAGAGTTTCCCGAGAGTTTCATGTGCGTCCGGGTCATCGGCGGAGAGTTCGATTATTTTCTGATAGACCTCGGTTGCTTTCTCCGGGGCATCCTGTTCGCAGAGAAGCTCCGCAAGCGTACCAAGAATGTCCAGTCTGTCGGGGAAAAGCTTATTCAGTTCCCCGTATTCCTTTGCCGCTTTTTGAATGTTTCCCGCTTTCCGGTAAAGGCTTGCGAGCATCTCGCGGGAGGTAATATCCTCCGGATTGATGTCCACTATTTTCCTGTATTCAGAGATGGCTCCATCCGTGTGTTTTTTCTCAAGTAACAGTTCCGCTAATTCTTTACGCAGATCTGTATTGTCTGCATCTTTCTCAAGGGTTCTCTTGAGGATTCCTATTCGTTCGCTCAAATCACCTGCGGCGATGGCTTCTTCTTTTTCCTCCGGCGCTTCCCTGTTTTCGGCGGTAGTATCCCCTGCGACTTTCTGCCGGAAAGATACTGCTTCCTCCCAGCGCCCCTTTTCGATAGTTATTATCGCATAGGCATCGTTTACTTCCTTCATCACTGCCATGTTGTCTGCCGCAACTGATGAAAGGCGGTCGTAAATGGGTTTCGCTTCGGCGGTCTTGCCCTGATCGAGATAGATTCCACCAAGTTTTCTCAGGGAATGAATGTTGTTTGGATCAGCCTGCAAGACTGCCCTGTAAGCTGTTGCAGCGCTTTCCAGTATTCCGTTTGCGAGGTATACATCACCCAGATGGTACAGCATTACAAGCGGCGGAGGCATAAGAGCAAAGAGACTTTCATATTTGTCCAGAGCTTTCTCATATTTCCCCCTGTGTTCGTAGAAAAAAGCCTGGATCATGAAGAGTATACTTCTGGTTTTTTGGCTGATGAGCCTTGCCTGTTGGAGTTTTCTTGTCTTCGCCAGTTTAATCGCCTCGTGGGCTTTTGCAAACTCAGGGTCAATGGAAAGGGCGCTCCTGAGGAATGTAATGGCATAATCGTGCTGCCCGGATTCTATTGACAGGAGAGCTTTATTATACAGTTGCTCAACTTTACGAGCTTTCTTTTTCTCTTCGTCTTGGGGCATGCTTTGTGTACCTTTACCCTGAGTCATGGTATGTAGTACTTCGGTGTTTCTGTTGAGAAAAGTGCTTTTAGAATAAGGAAGAGAACCACTGTCCCGACGATGGCAAGTAGAACCAGCGCCCACCGGGTCAGTCTCTGTGCTTTTGTTTCCGAGGGATGCCGTCCATAGAGCAGGACCATTATGCCACCGAAGATTTTGTCGATAACATAACATATAGAAAGCTCAATTCGTGAAACTCGCTTTGTCATAGGAATACAGTGATCAGTTTATTCTTCGAGTAAGCAAAAGCGTATCGAGAAGACAGGGTCTCGACAAGCTCGAACTCCGTCTCGACAGGCCCTGCCTGCCGGCGGGCAGGTCGAACAATAATTCGTAACCGTGAACGGTTACACGCTCTCTTACAATTTAGTGAATATACCACGAAATCGGTTGCTTTGTCTATTGTAACGTAAGGATGTCAGGTCTTTTCCATGTTTTGCCCTTGCAGTTTACGCAAAGCTCCGGCCATGTTTCTGAAGCGGTAATGATTTCGGCCCCGTCGGGAAAAGCGATGATTGTGTCCTCGGATTTGGTCCCGCGTATGGAAGGATTCCATGCAATCGCCTGGTTAGGAAGAACAGTTCTTTTCTCTTCGAGAGTGGCCCTGAAATCCCGGCCCTGATAGCCTGTGGGACCTCCCTGATGGTGGTTCTGCCATTCTCCGGGGAATCCATTCTCCCCGTATGCATCCACGGCTTTTTGGAAAATATCGTTGAATTTAACGCCGGGACGGCTTTCTGACATAAGAGTTACATCTACCTGTACCACCGCACGGTGTTTATTCAGGAGAGTTCTAGGGATTTCCCCGAAGTGAACGAGACGTGTGAGTGAGACTATCAGCCCTTTCTTTCTGGCGCAGAGGACAATCATCATACATTTGTCTACGGCTTTCCCGGTGGGGAGGGGGTGTCTGTATTCCTCAATCCGCTCGTCGGCAGCCACAAGCAGCACCACGGGAGTTATGTTGACGCTGAAAAGCGCTTTTGCCAGACGGCCGGCGACTTCACATTCTTTTTCTCCACGTTTCACCGTGCGTGCTATATCCTCCGCGATAGCTGTTGTATTCACTCCGAGCTCACGATACCGGGTAATCTCGTCTTCTGTCAGGGAATAGCGCAGTGAGTCAAACTTCTTGCCAATGTTTTCTCCCATCCTCCCGTCATCCGAAGCTATCTTTCCCTTTATCAGTTTCCTTGCGAGAGAAATTGGTTCCCCGGCGTCCTGCCATGGGAAGCTTCGGATCTCCATCCTCAGCTCTTCAAGCTCCTCGCGTTCGAACCTATGCGCTTCAATGTTGTTCGCTATGATATAGTCTTCATCGGGAGTTGTCATTATGGAGACGGAGCTTTCTGTCGAGGCGATAGAGACATGAGTCTCTGAGCCGCAGGTGAACCATGAGACGTTGCTCTGAAGACTTAGAAGCACTGCGTCGAGTTTGTTAGCCTCGAGAAATGTTTCCACTCTCTTCTTTTTTATCGCGAACTCTTCTATCCTCGGACCGTTTGGATATTTGCCTTTGACCGTTTTCAACCTGGTCATTTTCAGTTTCCCCGAAGAGGTTTCGTTAATAAGCGACTTACCTAATTGTATTTATCTAATCGCCGAAAGTCAATCTTATTCTTGCGCAAAGTCTTAGGTGAATGGCGTCGGAAAATGTTGACATGAATAGAGATATATTGTAGAATGCTAGACGGGGAATTATGTTATGTGAAACAGAGAGCAGAAAACGGCAAGACCGGTTGGTAAATGTTAACTGCCGGTCATTGTAAGAACGAGGGGGCTATGCGGGAAGATAAACAGGCGAATAGAAGATTGATAGTAGAGAAGGAGAAAGGGCACAGTAACCTCAAGTCTGCGCTAAAGGAGCTGAAGTCAGTAAAACTTGAACTGGCGAGGGTGGACGGGATTAGGTCCGAGTTCATGTCCCGTGTCTCCCACGAACTCCGCACTCCGCTTACTTCGCTTATGGAATCGATTTCTCTTGTCCTGGATGGGACACTGGGGAAGATAAACGACGAGCAGGGGGATTTTCTTGCTCTGGCTCACAAAGACGTAAAGAGGCTGTCCCGTATGGTGAAGGAGCTTCTTGACATTTCCCGGATAAAATCGGGAAAAGTGGAATTGAGAATGTGCCCTCTGAATATTAGTCTCGTGCTGGAGAGTGTTGCGAAAGATATGCGTCGGGAGGCGGCAAAGAAGGGAATTGGTCTAAAAGTAGGATTGTCTCTCTACCCGTTAGTAGTCTATGCTGACTCCGATAAGATAACACAGATTCTCACTAACCTTGTGGACAATGCCATCAAGTTTACGCCTGACGGAGGCGAGGTGCGTGTTATGGCGGGAGCGGGAACCGAAGAAGGATGTATCGAAGTTGTGGTTACTGATACCGGGTGCGGCATTGCGCCGGAGAATCTGGGTGAAGCTTTTGAAGAGTTTGCTTCTTTTGACATCGGTACTGCCGAGCGCAAGGGTACCGGTCTGGGGCTTGCTATAACCAGGGAGCTTGTAGAACTGCAGGGAGGAGAAATCAGAGCAGAGAGTAAGTTGGGGGAGGGAAGTGAGTTCACCTTTACCATTCCGCGATATGCAATATCTTTGTTCTCAGCCGAACATCTGGATGATGAAATCGAAAGAGTGAAAAAGAGGGAAACGCGGCTGAGATTTAGAAGGATGCTGATGATGATACTTATCGTTCGAGTAGATAACCTCAGGGAAATCTACAGCAGGGAGAAGGGAAATGAGTTTCTGAGGGAATTGGCGAATGGCTTGAATGCTTTTGTACGCCATCCGTATGATCTTGCAGGCGTGTACGGAGATGACGGAGTAGCGTGTGTTCTCAATGAAGTGCCCGAAGACAAAATATTTGCAATAGAGAAGAGGGCGGAGGAAGCTGTCATAGGGCACAGATTTCCAGTCGCCCTGGACATTCGCCGGTGTGTGGTTGTTTACCCTGGCGATGGGAGCAGCGGGCGGGAATTGTTAAGCAAGATTCAACAAAAGGTGGGGCGTGGAAGCGGGTAGGAAGAAGATATTGATAATAGATGATGAGCCGGCGATTCTTCTTGTTTCAAGGCGGCGGCTGGAAGCTAACGGCTATGAGATCATCACTGCGGTGAATGGCAAAGAAGGGATTGAAAAAGCCGCGGCTTGTGAACCCGATTTGATTCTCCTGGATGTCATAATGCCGGGGCTTGACGGCTACGAGGTCTGCAGGAGACTCAAGAGTTCAGGAAAGACGAGAGAGATACCTGTAATCATATTTACTGCTTCTTCTCCTCAGGATGATTCTGACGAAAGGGCTATTGAAGTTGGTGCAGAGGGATATCTGACAAAACCTTTTGAATCGGATGATTTGCTCTCCATAATTGGGAGAAGCTTTTCCGGGGGGTGACGTCAATGGCAAAAGAATTGGTTCTGCTCGTGGATAATGACCTCGATATTCTTGAGGTACTGGAACGCCGGCTGATTTCGAAAGAATTCCGGGTGGTGACTGCTCTCAGTGGGGAAGAGGCTCTAAAATTGGTGAAAGACCATAAGCCTGACCTTGCTATTCTTGATTTGAAACTGCCTGGAATGAATGGATACGAGCTCTGCCGCCGTTTGAAGAAAGACAGGAGATACAGGGATATTCCCCTAGTTATGCTTACTGTGAAAGACCAGACGGAAGACAAACTACAGGGGATTGAAGCGGGGGCTGATGCATGTTTGACCAAACCTTACGCGCCAGACCGACTTCTGCGCGAGATTGAGCGTCAACTGCTTCTTGTTCGCATGAGGCGTGGAGGGAGGTAATTGCAGAAGGTTTTTGCGGAGGATGAAAAATGGCTGGAAGGATATTGATTGTTGATGATGACCCGAGTCTGTTGAAAGTTCTTTCAATGAGGTTGGAAAGAGCAGGATATGAGGTTGATACTGCCGCAGACGGGTTCGCTGGTTTAGAAAAAGTGCGCAGAGATAGACCTAACCTCATAATCCTGGACTTGATGCTTCCGGAAGTGGATGGGTGCAAAGTGTGCCGGATGCTCAAGTTTGATCATGCTTACCAAAACATTCCGATAATAGTTCTCACGGTCAAGAATCGTCCGGAGGATAGGCTGCAGACGATGGAAGCTGGAGCGAGTGCATATTTCACCAAGCCTTATGCGTCTGAAGAACTTCTGGACGAGGTTGACCGCCAGCTCACTCTTACCGGAGCGGGGGCCCCGGATGGTTGAGATGAAGAGGAAAAAGCTGGGTGAGATTTTTGTCTCAAAAGGTTTGATAACCGACGACCAGCTCAGTGAAGCTGTCAGGAGACAGGGAGAAAAAGACGAGTTTCTTGGACAGAGTCTGGTACGTTTAGGTTTAGTAGAGGAAGAAACTCTTGTCGAAGAGTTGAGTTCTCAACTGCGCATACCGAAGGTGGACCTTTCCTCCTACGTTATTGACTCCGATGTTGTGCATCTTGTCAGCGAAGATACCTGCCGGGAATTTTTTCTCATACCTCTTTTTAAGATTGACAATACCCTGACCATTGCAATGAGTGACCCGATGAATCTGGAGATTATTGACAGAATACAATCCGGGACAGGTTTTATTGTCGAGCCGGTAATAAGCACTGAAACAAGCATAAGGGAGGCAATTGACCATTACTACCGTTCCACTGATAGTATCGAGGACATAGTGCAGGACATCAGCATGGAGAGTGAATCGTCTTTAACCGCCGGGCCCGAAGTGGACGAAACCGAAAAACCTCCTGTTATAAAGGCAGTTGACCTGATTATATCACAGGCAATCACTGATAGAGCAAGCGATATCCATGTTGAGCCGGGTGAGAATGTTCTCAAAGTTCGCTATAGGGTTGACGGAGTTCTGCACGAGAGTCTTAAGCTCCCGCATCATCTTCATCCGTTGATTATCTCGAGAATCAAGATTCTGGCAGGAATGAACATTGCCGAGAAAAGAATTCCCCAGGACGGTCATATTGAATTCAAAGCGGAAGGCAAGGAAATGAACATGAGGGTGGCGACGTTTCCCACGACAAGGGGCGAAAAAGTTGTTCTCCGTCTTCTCTTCAAAGGCGGTGTCCGGCACAGTCTGACTGAGCTTGGGTTCTTGCCCGATACGCTGAAGAAATTTGAATCTCTCATCAGCCGTACACACGGTATCGTTCTTGTTACGGGACCCACCGGGTCGGGCAAGACAACGACTCTATATGCAGCGCTCGACAGGATAAGCACGCCGGAAATAAACATAACCACGATTGAAGACCCTGTAGAGTATGAGCTGGGCGGTCTTAATCAGTCCCAGATTAATCCCAGAGCAGGATGGACGTTTGCGATGGGTCTTCGCAATATCCTGAGGCAGGATCCTGACGTGATAATGGTTGGGGAGATAAGGGATTTGGAAACAGCTCGGATGGCTATTCAGTCAGCGCTTACCGGGCATCTCGTGTTCAGCACTCTTCATACGAACGATGCTCCCGGCACGGTAACGAGGCTCATAGATATGGGAATCGAGCCTTTTCTTGTATCCTCTTCGGTTATTGGTGCATTGGCACAGAGGCTGGTTCGGCTCATCTGCCCTAAATGTAAAGAGGCTTATGAGCCGGGGAAGGAGTTTCTGGAGACCCTGGGCCCGGACGTGGGGACGACGTTCTACAGGGGCAAAGGCTGCCGGAGTTGCAGTAACACAGGGTACAAAGGCAGGGTGGGCATATTTGAGTTGATGGTTTCCGGGCAGGAACTCGAGTCTTTGATTGTTGAAAAGGCGGCTCCCGGAGTTGTCCGTGAGACGGCACGGCGCGGGGGGATGATGACTTTGCGGGAAGCAGGAGTGCATCTTATTCGCAGTGGCAAAACCACGGTTGAGGAAGTCCTGCGGGTTACACAGGATGAGGAAGGATGAAAAGAGTTATGAGTTTTAAGTGTTGAGTGTTTAGTTATCAACTAAGAACTAAAAACTCAAAACTAAAAACTCAAAACTTAAGGAGGGGTGGTAGAAGTGCCTGTTTACGCGTATAAGGGAAGGAAAGAGACGGGCGAAGTGGTAGAAGGGACACTGGAGGCTTCTGATGAAAGGAGTTTGATGGAGAGGCTCAGCCAGTCGGGGTAT
The DNA here is from genome assembly GCA_030596585.1 of bacterium. Classification (GTDB taxonomy): domain Bacteria; phylum NPL-UPA2; class JAUVJM01; order JAUVJM01; family JAUVJM01; genus JAUVJM01. The sequence goes on along the minus strand of JAUVJM010000049.1, from coordinate 673 downwards.
TTTGTTTCCAGTGTTTCGGAAGAGCATGCTCAATCTCGTTCTCAGGAAGAGCCTCTTGTCGGATTTGCAAAGGTAAGCAAGCGCGATATTAGCCAGTTTGCAAGGCAGCTGGCGACAATGCTTCACTCCGGGTTGACCATTCTTCAGGCTTTTGACATTCTGATAGAACAGAGTGAAAACAAAAAGCTCCGGCAGGTTTTGATTCAGGTGAGGAAGGATATGGCGGAGGGACTTTCTCTATCAAATGCTTTGAGGAAGCAATCTCAGGTTTTTTCTCTCCTGTTCGTCAATACGTTAAGAGTGGGGGAAGAAAGCGGACAACTGGAGGAAGTTCTTAACCAGCTTGCAGTGTTTCTGGAAAGGGAACTGGATTTGAGAGCAAAAATCAAATCCGGTACGATGTATCCGGCATTACTGACATTCACAGCGATTTCCGTCATTATATTTCTCGTGACGGTTGTCTTTCCGAAATTCGCCTATGTTTTTACGAGGGCAAAAGTCCAACTGCCTGTTCCCACGAGGCTGTTGCTGCAGTTATCGGGCTTTCTCAGATCAGAGTGGTATTTCATAGTTGCGGGGGTTGCGGCTTTTGTGCTGTGTCTGGTTGTATATGTCGGCACGGCGTCAGGCAGAATGAAATTTGACCGTTTCAAGCTCAGTCTTCCGCTTTTCG
>JAUVJM010000134.1 GCA_030596585.1 bacterium | reverse complement strand
CCTGCCAAGGTGAGTCAGCGTGCTATGGAGAGAGGGTATCCGCAGCAGGGAACTCTTGGGGCAGGAAATCATTTCCTTGAGATTCAGGTCGTCGAGGAGATTTACGAGCCGGAAATTGCCTCTGTTTTCGGGATTGAGAAGGGGCAGATTACGGTTATGATTCACTGCGGCTCAAGGGGATTTGGTCACCAGGTATGCGATGACTACCTGCGGATAATCGGGAAGGCAATGGGAAGCTATGGCATTGATGTCCCGGACAAACAGCTCGCCTGCGTGCCGGTCACTTCGAAGGAAGGCAGGGATTACTTTGCGGCAATGGCGTGCGCTGCCAATTATGCGTGGGCGAATCGTCAGCTTATTATGCACCGGGTAAGAGAGGTGTTTCAGAAAGTTCTCGGGGCAGGTGCCCGGGAGCTGGGTATGAGACTTGTGTATGACGTTGCACATAACATTGCGAAGTTTGAGGAGCATGGCGGAAAGAATTTGTGTGTTCACCGCAAGGGGGCAACACGGGCTTTTGCGGCAAATTGTCCCGAGGTGCCGGAGGATTACAGGAGCGTGGGGCAGCCGGTGCTAATTCCGGGTGACATGGGTACGAATTCATATGTTTTGGTAGGCACGGAAAGGGCTATGGAAGAAACCTGGGGCAGCACGTGTCACGGGGCGGGCCGCGTTATGAGCAGACACGCGGCAATAAAAGCCGCCCGCGGCAGATCAATTCTCAGGGAGCTCCAGGAGCGTGGTATTGTGGTGCGGGCAAAGGGAAAAGACACTCTTGCGGAGGAAGCGCCCGATGCGTACAAAGATGTCAACAGGGTAGTGGATATAGTCCACCGCGCCGGGATTTCCCGGCGTGTGGCGAAGTTAGCGCCCGTGGGGGTGGTGAAAGGATAAATGCTTGATATAAAATTTATCAGAGAGAATGCGGAAATAGTCAGAAAATCCCTGAGAGATAGGATGGGAGAAGCAGGGACAGTGGACGAGCTTCTGAAACTCGATATGAGGCACCGTCAACTCTTGCAGGAAGTGGAAGGGCTCAAAGCCACAAGAAATCGGGTTTCTGATGAAATCGGCAGGCTGAAGAAGCAAAGCGAAGATGCAGGCAAGCTCATCGATGAGATGAAAACGGTATCCCAGAATATCCGCTCTATAGATGCGGAAGTGAAGGGTGTATCTCAACAAATATCTTCTCTGGGACTGATTATCCCAAATATTGTCCATTCCAGCGTTCCGGTAGGCGGTGGGGAAAAGGACAACGTCGAAATCCGAAAATGGGGACAGGCACCAGTCTTCAAATTTAAGCCGTTGACACATCTGGAGATAGGAGAAACACAGGGAATTTTGGATTTCAAGGTTGCTGCAAAACTTGCCGGGTCCGGATTTGCGTTCTTCAGTGGCCCGGGAGCGCGTCTGGTCAGGGCTATGACGGGTTTCATGCTGGACCTTCATACCGAAAAGCACGGCTACAGAGAAGTGTTTCCTCCCTTTCTCGTGAACAGGGACTGCATGCTGGGTACGGGACAGCTGCCAAAACTTGAAAAGGATATGTACCGCATAGATGAAGAAGACCTTTTCTTGATACCGACGGCAGAGGTGCCTGTTACCAATATTCACCGCGGTGAAATCATTGACGGGGAAAAGCTTCCTCTCTGCTATGCTGCGTATACTGCCTGCTTCAGACGGGAGGCGGGTTCATACGGGAAGGAAACGAGGGGACTTACGAGAGTCCACCAGTTTGACAAAGTGGAACTGGTGAAGTTCGTTCGCCCTGAAACTTCCTATGATGAGCTTGAGAAGCTTCTTTCCGATGCGGAAGAAGTGCTTCAGAAACTCGGTTTGCATTACAGAGTCGTGAGCCTGTGTACCGCTGAGGTGAGTTTTGCCGCTGCCAAATGCTACGACATAGAAGTATGGGCACCGGGTGAGGGCAAATTTCTTGAGGTGTCTTCATGCAGCAACTTCACTGATTTCCAGGCGAGGCGGGCCGGGATCCGGTACAGGCCGGCTTCAGGTGCCAGGGCTGAATATGTGCATACTCTGAACGGTTCCGGTGTTGCGCTCCCTCGTGTGTTGATAGCACTTCTTGAAACGTATCAGCAGGAAGACGGGTCGATTCTCATCCCTGATGTCCTGCGTTCTTATATGGGGGGGTTGGAAACAATTACGAGTAGGGAGAGTATATGAAACGGGCTTTTTTGCTGGCGGCAGGTGCATTTCTCTTTCTTGCGGGGGCAGGAAACGCGAGGGAGAACTACGTTGCTGATGAGGTCCTGGTGAAGTTCACCCGCGGGGTTGAGGGTATAAGAGTGCAGAAACTCAACTCGGACATGAGATGTACAGTCGTTGAGAAAATTGTTAGGATTAACGTGTTCAAGCTGCGGATTCCGCCTTCGGCAACGGTTGCTGATATGATTGCTTTATATACTGAAAATGCGGACGTGGAGTATGCGGAGCCGAACTATTTTGTGCATGCGCTGTCTGTAATTCCCGATGATCCCTATTATGGGTTACAATGGCACCTGCCGAAAATGGAAGCAGAGGAAGCATGGGGAGAGACCAAAGGGAGCAGGAACGTTACCGTTGCGGTGCTTGATACTGGAGTGGATTTGACTCACTCCGACCTTGACGAGCAGATTGCAGGCGGCTATGATTTCGTCAATGATGATGGCGAAGCTGATGATGACAATGGTCACGGAACCCATGTTGCGGGAACCATATCTGCCGAGACCAATAACGGCGAGGGCGTCGCCGGAATAAACTGGTATGCAAAGATTATGCCGGTTAAGGTTCTTAATGAGGCAGGAGAGGGGACTCATGAGACGGTTGCTCTCGGACTCATCTTTGCTGCGGATAATGGGGCAAGAGTTATCAATCTGAGTCTTGGAGGAGAGGAGTCATCCGCTGTGATGAGTGAAGCAATCAATTATGCTTATGGCAAGGGGTGCGTGCTTGTGGCCGGGACGGGAAATAGCGGCGCCGGGGAGGTTATATTCCCTGCGCGACACGAAAATGTTGTGGCTGTTGGGGCGTCTGATGAGGAAGATAACCGGTGTAATGAATCAACATGGGGCGAGGGAT
>JAUVJM010000026.1 GCA_030596585.1 bacterium | reverse complement strand
TACGCTAAGATGAATGGCTGTCTCAAAACGAAGCAGGACGAGACAGCTTATGTGCAGAAGAAGTTTTCACCTTCCCCGGGCCTATCCCGATAAAGACCCTCTTTGTGATGTCCCCCCAGAAAAAGCTTGACAAAAGTAAGACAGTAAGATAAACTTTCAACAAGCATGTAAGATAGAAAGAAACAAAGATAATTGGAGAGTAAGATGATAGCCCGGTTAAGCAGCCGCAGACAGTTGGTTATTCCAAAAGCTATTGCTACCGCTCTGCGTTTGAGCCAGGGTGATTTGCTGGATGTAGTCCAGAAAGAGAATACGGTCATTCTGACGCCTGTGGATGTTGTGAAGAGAAAGGATGCGGGCAGGCGGCGAAGGAAAGCCTGATAGTTACGTTAGAGAGAGGATAGAAGATGCCGACTTATGATTATGAGTGTGAGTCTTGTGGACACGCCTTTGAGGAATTCCAGTCGATAACCGCCCCTCCGCGCAAGAAATGCCCAAAGTGTGAGGGGAATGTACGCAGGCTGATTGGTGCCGGTGCGGCGGTGATATTCAAAGGTTCGGGTTTTTATGCTACTGACTACAGGAGTGAAGAGTATAAGAAGAAGGCAAAAGAAGAGAAGGGGGAGGGGAAGAGCGGGGAGACCGGGAAGAAAGATAAGGAGAAAAAAAGTGCACCTGAAAAAACTTGAGTTATTCGGTTTCAAGTCTTTCCTCGACAGAACGGGTTTTAACTTCGAGCCGGGTGTTACCGCAATCGTGGGGCCTAATGGCTGCGGCAAGACGAATGTCGTTGATGCGATAAAGTGGGTGCTGGGCGAGCAGAGTGCCCTTGCGTTGAGGGGCTCTCATATGGGAGATGTGATTTTTAACGGTACTGACGGCCGCAAGCCTCTTGGTATGGCAGAAGTCTCGCTGGTTCTCGACAATGAGGACGGGTCAGTTCCGCTTGATTACTCTGAGGTGATGATCACTCGCCGTATCTTCCGTTCGGGCGAAAGTGAGTATTTCATAAACAAGACTCCCTGCCGCCTCAAGGACATAAATGAGCTCTTCATGGACACGGGTATCGGGACCAGGTCATATTCTCTTATTGAACAGGGCAAAGTGGATTTGATATTGAGTTCAAGACCGGAAGACAGGAGATTTCTCTTTGAAGAAGCGGCCGGGATAACGAAATACAAGAACCGGAAAAAAGAGGCTCTGCGCAAACTTGAGTCTACCGAGCGCAATCTCTTACGGGTGGACGATATTATTTCTGAATTGAAGAAGCAGATTGGGTCTTTGCGGCGTCAGGCTGGTAAGGCGAAACGGTATCAGAGTCTGAGTGAGCAGTTGAGGGAGTTTGAGCTTACTCTTGCGTTTGAGGAGTACAACCGCCTGGAAAGTAGAAGGATAAAAGACGAGAAGCAGCTAACAGAAATGCGGGAGAGGGTTGGGGCTCTCAACTCCGGTGTGGAGAAGAATGAATTTTCCCTTGGAGAAAGGCGGGCAGGCATTAGCTGCATCGAGGCGAAAGCGGACCGCGTAAGGGAAGATCTGCAGAGTGCGGGCGAGGGAATCATCCAGTCGGAAAGCAATGTTGTCCTGTACGAGGATAGGATACAGGCATTGAATCAGCGCATAAAAGACGCTGATGAGGAAATAGGCGTCCTGGAAAACAGGCGGGTATCTGTTCTCGACGAATTGTCCGGTTTGGAGCAGGAGAAGGAACAGTTTGGGAAGGAACGCACGGATAGGAAATCTGAGTCTGAAGAAGGGGAGAAACGTCTGGAGGAACTCGCGGCAGGGATGAAGAAGAAGGAAAAGGAACTTGCAGGAATAAAGGAGAAAATAGTTGAAGTTGTTTCCTTTGAATCCAGGCAGAGAAGCGAGCTGGCGAGTCTCTCCGCGGTAGATAAAAGCTGTGACGCGAGGGAGAGAAGACTCGGTGCCGAAAAGCTGCGGAGCGGGGATGAGAAAAGGGATTGTGGGAAGGAATTCGCTGCTGTCTCCGCCAAATGGGAGGAAAGGAAAGACGCAGTAGGTGCGGCGGAGTCCCGGATTGGAGAATTGAAGGGTAAAATCTCCGGGTTACAGACGACTCTTGGAAGTCTGCGTGAGAAGACTTATTCCGGGAAACGTGAGATTGTTTCCATGAAGTCCAGCCTGAAACTGATGGAGGAGATGTGGAGGAACTACGAGGGGTATGCCAGGGGGGTCAGGAGTGTGATGGCGGTGAGAGATTTTCTTCCCGGTGTATGCGGTGTGGTGGGAGACTTGCTTAAAGTGCCCAGGAATTTTGAGGTAGCTGTGGAAGCGGCGCTGGGTGAGAGAGCTCAGTATATAGTCGTGGGAAAAACAAACGAGGCTGAAAAAGCGCTTTCCTACCTGAAGCAGAAGGAAGGCGGAAGAGCAACTTTTGTCGTGCTCGGAGCGGTGGGCAGAGCTGACAAGGAAGAAATAGATGAGATTGTGTCACATTCCGGGGTTATCGGTGTTGCATCGGGGAAGGTTAAGTCGGATTTGAGGTATGTAAATGTTTCCGACCTGCTCCTGGGCAGAACCGTGATAGTGGATAAACTTGAAACCGCCCGCGCACTTTTGCCAAAAGTTCCTGCCGGGTGGAAGCTGGTTACTCTGGAAGGTGATGTCATTGACGGAATGAGATTTGTAAGTGGAGGAAGTCTCGTTTCGAAGGGGACCGGCTTGATTGGGAGAAGTGGACGTGTGCAGGAAATGACGGAGTCGGTCAAAAATCTTCTGCTGGTTCAGGAGAAACTTGAGAGTGATGAGAGGATAGTGTCCGCGGACTTAAAAACGTCTATTGCCGAGGAAGAAACGCTGGGAAGGGAACTTCACCGGGAAAGGGAAGAATTCGCTAATCTTGAGAGGGCTCGCAGCCAGCTGCAAAATGAGATGGAAAGGTTATCAAAGGACATCTCCCTGCTTGATGATGAAGTTACAACCGTCAGGAAAGACAGAAGCCGTTTAGGGATTGAGATTCAGGAGGTTTCCGACAAACTCAATGCTGTCATGGAGGATAAGGAAGACTGTAACCGAAGGATGCATTCTTTCCAGCAGGATCTGGAGGATGGAAGCAGTGAAAGAGAACAAATTTTACACAGGTTGACGGAAATAAAGGTTATTTTTGCCTCGCTTGATGCGAAGGAAGAATCTCTTGAGACGGCTTTTTCCCTGCGGCAAAGAACGTGTTCCGAGTATGAGGAGCAGACAGGGAAACGCCGGCAGGAAGTCAAGGATGCTGAGGCACGGGTGAAAGAATTCGAAGAGACAATTGTAAACATCCGGAATGATTTGAAAGGATTTTCGGAGTCGAGGGATCAGTTTGAAGAGGAAAGACTGAAGGTTGAGGAAGAGAGGAAGAGTGTGATACGCCGGATTGACGAGATGGAAAACTCTCTGAGAGAAGGGCGCGGGCTCCTGCGGGAAAAAGAAGAGGAGATGCATCAGGTCGAAGTCCGGTATGCACAAATGGATGTGGAGATTAGTTCTCTTACTGACAGGATTTCTTCCCGTCACCGGGTAGACCTCAAAACCCTTGCGGAAGAACGGAAAGCAGAAGAAATCGATGCCCAGTTAATGTCCGAGGAAGCCGTGCGTCTCCGGGCAAAGTTGGAGGCGATGGGGCCGGTGAACCTTGTCGCAATCGAAGAGTACAAGCATCTCGAGGAAAGGTATGATTTTCTATGCGGACAGCGCGACGATCTTCTCTCTGCCCAAGAATCTCTGAAAAAGGCAATAGCGCACATAAACCGGACAACGAGGTCTATGTTCGTGGAAACGTTCCGTAAGGTAAATGAGCAGTTCGGCAGGCTTTTCCGGAGCCTGTTCGACGGGGGTAAAGCAGAGTTGATACTGGTTGATGAAAGGGACGTTCTGGAAAGCGGGATTGAGATCATTGCGCGGCCTCCCGGCAAGAAGTTACAGAGTATTTCCCTGCTCTCCGGCGGGGAGAAGGCAATGACCGCAATTGCCCTGCTTTTTGCGATAAGAGGAGTGAAACCCTCTCCTTTCTGCGTTCTTGATGAGATTGACGCTCCGCTTGATGATTCCAACATAGGAAGGTTTGCACGGCTTGTCCGCGAATCCAGCCGGAATTCTCAGTTTATAATCGTTACGCATAACAGAACTACGATTGCCACTTCCGACATTGTTCACGGTGTTACAATGGAGGAGCGCGGTATCTCCAAACAGATATCGGTGAGGTTTGAAAAGGAGGGTAGACTCAGTGCTAAGCCTGAGCCGGCTCTCCGGTAGAATAGGGCTTTCGCAAGCCCTTAGGGAACTAATCCGATCCAAACCTGCTTTTGATGAGTCCTCTCTCGGTCAGTTAGAAGAAATACTTATCTCTGCCGATGTCGGCGTCAGAACCAGCTCAAGACTTCTCAAGAAATTGTCTGCTTCGCTGGCATTTCCTTTGAAAGGGAAAGAAGACAGGTGGGAGGGTGTCCTGTCTGTGCTAAGAGAAGAGATGCTGGACATATTCTCCGGAAGGAGCAGGGAGCTCATCACGAACGCCGATGGATTGACAGTCGTCCTTGTTGTTGGAGTAAACGGCGTTGGGAAGACAACGAGTATCGGAAAACTTGCCAATCTGCTCAGGGGACAGGGAAAGCGGGTACTCCTTGCCGCCGGTGATACTTTTCGTGCCGGAGCAATCGAACAGCTTGAAATCTGGGCTAAGAGTGCGGGCGTGGGAATTGTCAAACAGAAGTACGGGGTTGACCCCTCGGCGGTTGCTTTCGATGCGGTTTCAGCATGCCTTGCCAGAGGAATTGACGTCTTGATTATTGACACGGCAGGAAGATTGCATACAAAGGTAAATCTCATGGAGGAATTGAAGAAGGTCAAGCGTGTGCTCGGAAAGGGGGTACCCGGGGCGCCTCACGAAATACTGCTGGTTGTTGATGCCACTACGGGGCAGAATGCTCTCATCCAGGCTAAGTTATTCCACTCTGCGGTTGGGGTCAGCGGTATTGCGCTCGCCAAACTGGATGGGACGGCTAAAGGGGGCATCGTGGCAGCTATTGAGGATGAACTTGCTATTCCCGTCAAGTTAGTGGGTACCGGGGAAAATCTCGAAGACCTGCAAAGTTTCGACCCAGCCGAATTTGTCCAGGCTCTGCTCAATCCGTCCTGAAGAGTATACCAGCAATTCATCTCCACCATCAGTCGCTCGGCTACCAAACGCCACACGAGGTTCACTATGGGATATCTAAAAAATAATATAGCAGCTTCTATTTTGGACTATACATTTTTATGCCTCCCCACCCTGAGATTGTGAGATACAGGGCAAATATAAAAGGATTTTGCTGGTTAAAAAGTGGGGCTTGGTTGTTTTTGAGTTTTTGGCCGGACAATCAAACTTTTCCTTGGCCGTATAGTGGTTTTATAAAAGCACAACGCTATGGCTATGAGTCTTGATTTGAGTATTAATGCTTTTATTCTATCGCTTTTAAAGGAGAATTGTGGATGAATCGTCCCCCCATCTGAGATGGCTCTGTTATCAGCATTGACCGGCTAGGGGAGCCAGTTTTGATGATCCCGCTTATCTTTATGGGTAGGCGGGATTTTTTGAATGGACCCAAATTACCCAACAAAAACACTTAATTTATACCAATCTTCTACAGTTGAGAAATCAGGCGCCGCCCTGCAAAAATCATTCACCGTCGACAAAATGACTTGGAGCCCGGTAGTTACAAAAGCACAATAATCTTTTGGCACCTGAAAACCCATGCCCAGAATTTATCACCGTTTTCCTTATGCCCGGTGGCGGTTCCCAGTTCCAGTGCCCCTTTTGCCGTCTTTGCCGCGTATTCCAGCGTTAGTGCGGCATGAACCGCCTTGGCTGGCGTTTCAGCAAAAGCAAAGACTCCGTTTTTAAGAGCCGAACGACTCTCGTTCCCTGTTTTGCGAATACCATAGGACCTGGCATATTTCTTGAGGCAGATTGGATCATAGGAGGCTGTGACGGCATTCTGGGCAGAGGTATGATGTGGCAGGGGTTATCCCTGTGGGTAACGCTCAGGCATGGTCCCGGCATCTGGATACCGTCGAGTTTCATGCCTACACTGGCCGCACGGCTCTTTTTCCTGAAGGAATTAGCCGGTCCGTTGAAGGCAGAATGTAATTGACGTCCACGTCATTGCGAGCGTAAGCGAAACAATCTCGCTTTAGACTGCCACGTCGCTGATGTTTCTCGCAGTGTAAAGTATAAACGTTCTCTTCACCTCCACCATCAGGGGCTTTTTTGTGAGATTATTTTTGCTCTGAGAAGAAAATAATGGTAAAATAAAATAATGGACACGGACTGGATGAGAAAGGATGTGTGTAATGAGTTTGAAATCACGGTCAGCTTTTCGAAGAAAAGCAATTGTGGCATACCGGGCAAAGGATTTTGTTGATGCTGAACGGTGGGATTTGGAATTTTGGCAGCAGCAGTCCCCGGCAGTGCGCTTATCTGCTCTTGTAGCAATCAGGCAAGATATAGCGAAAGTTGCAGGATCTCGGGCAAAGTTTGAGAAGGTTCATTAGGGGAGTATAGTGGAAACCATTCAAGATTTTGAGGATATGCTATACCTTTTACATAAACACAGCGTGAAATATCTTATTATTGGGGGGTTGGCTTTTATCTATCATGCCAAACCGCGGTATACAAAAGACATGGATTTATGGATTGGCCGGACACAGGAAAATATTAAGAGTGCCAATCGAGCGCTGGCAGAGTTTGGCAGTCCTGTGCTTCTCTCTTATGATAACCATGATGAGATTGTGCAGATAGGTATAGCTCCCGACAGGATAGATTTCATTCTCAAGGTGCAGGGAGTATGTTTTGAAACTGCATGGAATAACAGGGTGCATGATTTCTATGGCAAAGTGAGAGCCAACTGGATTGATATGAAAAGCCTCATTCGTGCAAAACGGCTAATAGATAACCCGCGGCATCAGGAGGATGTGCGTGTTCTTTTGGATGTGAGACGCCTCAGAAAGAAATCGACTCGATCTGTCAAGAAGATTAAGAAGTCTCAGGTGCGCTAAGTTCAAAAAGTTGAATAAATGAGAAAGGAGGATGGTGATGTCAGTAAAATGGATGAGTGCTGTAACAATCCGCCTGAGTCTATCACAGAGCATCAGAAGTGGTGGCATTCTGATTTCGAACCTGTTCCCTGTGACGATTTATCGGAATTCGACACTATGATGGGACACGAAATAGCTCTCAAAATAAAGGAAAGTAAAGAGCAGGGAAGAAAGATTGTTTTCATTCTTCCGGTAGGTCCGATGGGAATGTATAAATGGGCGGTATTTTTCCTGAAAGAATTAGCCGGTCCGTTGAAAGCGGAATGTAATTGACGCCCACGTCATTGCGAGCGTAAGCGAAGCAATCTCGCTTTAGATTGCCACGTCGCTGATGTTTCTCTCAATGATAGTCTCATAGGAGATTTGCCAATGAACGTTTTAGCGGTTGGGGCTCATCCTGATGACCTGGAGATTCTCTGTGCCGGGACATTGGCAAGGTATTCACGCGACGGGTACAGGGTTATCATGGCTCATATCTGCAGCGGGAATAAAGGACATCATCATATTCCGCCGGGTGAGTTGGCTGAAATCAGAGATAAGGAAGCTGTTTCCTCTGCAAAGCTCATCGGGGCTGAGCACATTAATCTTGGCATAGAAGACCTGGGTGTCTATCTCGAACGGGAGCAGGTGCTGGCATGTGTGGAGTTAATCAGACGGACAATGCCGGATGTCATTATCACGCACTCGCCGGATGACTATATGCCTGGGGCAGGAATGTTCCGCACAGAGTTCTGCCATAAGAGGAGTCCTGCTCCTTCCCCGCAGAGGGTACGATGTACGAGCCTATTCCCAACATACCGAAATAAAGAATTTGATAACACCGTTTTCTCATGGTAGAATTCAGAATAATAAAAATTGTTACAGGAGGAGGGATTTCAAATGACAGTAGCAGAAACAATTATTCAACATGTCAGGACTTTACCAAAGCCGATTCAGATAGAGGTACTTGATTTTATTGAGTATATAGAGACAAAGACAGCAACACAGAGACGCACACAAGAGGAAAAGGACTGGACAATGTTTTCTCTTTCACAGGCAATGTGCGGTATGGAAGATGAACAAATTTAAAGAAAACCAGCGTTGTCAGGATCAGCAGACTGGCAGTTGTGGGCAAAAATATACTTCTCGGGGCAAGTGGCAAGATTGAAACTCAGCGTCTTATTCGCATTAAGACCAGACTTGCTGATTGGATTAAGGGTAGCAAAAATAAACAAAATGTTGATTGATGCGCACTCCGGAAACTTTTACCACTAATTCCGTTTTGTTTTTACCAGTCGTTCCAGTGAACTCTCCCCCCCCGCTTTTCATTAGAAAAGCGATTGACAGGGTCTATTCTGTAGTGTATATGATTAAGGGATTATGTTTCTTTTGTCGTGACGGAGTATAGAAATGAATCGAAATATAGCTGGAGAGGATGGACTTGCTCCTGAGAAGAAATCGCGTGAAGCGGAACCGGAACGTGTGAAGAAAAAGGCAGAACACAAGAAGTCCGCAAAGCTTTCACGGAAAAAGCTGGAGGAGGTAGAAGAGAAAGCACGCAGGTCGGATGAGTATCTTGACCAGCTTCTCAGATTGAAAGCGGAGTTTGAAAATTACCGCAAGCGTATGAACAGGGAGAGAGAGGAATTCGCCAAATTTGCAACGCAGGAATTGGTTAGCGACCTGCTGACTGTAATTGACAACCTGGAAAGTGCGATTTTGGCATCCGAAAAGACAGAGGATTTCCGGGCACTGCACGAGGGGGTGGAGATGACCAGAAAGGAAGCTCTCAGAGTCCTCGGGCAGTGGGGATTGGAGGAAGTCCAAGCGGTGGGTGAGAAGTTCGACCCGGAGAAACATGAAGCGGTCATGCACGTTGATTCTGATGAAGAGGAAGGCAGGATCGTGGAGGAATTGAGAAAAGGTTACAGTCTCAAAGGCAGATTGATAAGACCATCAATGGTTAAGGTAGCTGGGAGGAGCGAAAATGGGTAAGATTATAGGAATTGATTTGGGCACCACTAATTCGGTTGTGGCTATCATGGAGGGAGGGAAACCTACCGTGATTGTGAATGCGGAGGGGAACCGCACGACTCCCTCTGTTGTAGGCTTCCCCAAGAGCGGAGAAAGACTGGTGGGGATGACTGCCAAGCGGCAGGCTGTTACCAATCCGGAGAATACCGTATTCTCCATGAAGAGGTTCATGGGACGCAAGTTCAAAGATGCGCAGGTTGAAAAGGCAAAGGGCGTTGTCCCCTACCCGTTGACGGAGGCAGAGAACGGCGATGTTCAGGTGGAAGCCGGGGGCAAAACATACAGCCCGCCTGAGATTTCCGCAATGGTGCTTCAGAAGATGAAGCAGACTGCGGAAGATTATCTCGGAGAGAAAGTTACACAGGCTATAGTTACCGTCCCTGCGTATTTCAATGACAGCCAGCGCCAGGCGACGAAGGATGCCGGCAGAGTTGCGGGGCTTGAGGTTCTGCGGATAATAAATGAACCGACTGCGGCTTCTCTTGCGTATGGATTAGGTGAGAAGAAATCCGAGAAGATTGCCGTGTTTGATCTGGGAGGCGGAACGTTTGATATTTCGATTCTTGAGCTTGGGGAAGGGGTTTTCGAAGTAAAGGCTACCAATGGTAATACCTTCCTTGGCGGGGATGATTTTGACCAGAAGATTATTGACTGGCTGGTGGAGGAATTCAAGAAGGAGCAGGGAATTGATTTGAAAAACGACAAGATGGCTTTGCAGAGATTGAAAGAAGCGGCGGAGAGGGCGAAGTGTGAACTGTCCTCTTCCCTTCAGACGGAGGTAAACCTGCCCTTCATTACTGCAGATGCGGGCGGTCCGAAACATATGAGCAGGACACTAACCAGAGCAAAGTTGGAGCAGCTGACTGCGGATTTGGTGGGAATGGTCGAAGAGCCATGCCGGCGGGCGTTGTCCGATGCAAAGCTCAAGCCGGGAGACATCAATGAAGTAATCCTTGTCGGAGGTCAGACGAGGTCTCCTGCCGTTCAGGCGAAGGTCAAGGAGATTTTTGGCAGGGAGGCCCACAAAGGGGTAAATCCGGATGAGGTCGTGGCAGTCGGTGCAGCAATTCAGGCGGGAGTACTCGGAGGTGAAGTGAAAGATGTGCTTCTTCTCGATGTAACTCCGCTTTCGCTCGGGATAGAAACGCTCGGTGCAGTTTGCACCAGGCTTATTGAGCGCAATACCACCATCCCTACGAAGAAAAGCCAGATTTTTTCCACTGCGGCGGATAGCCAGCCTGCGGTTACCATACACGTTCTTCAGGGTGAACGGGAGATGGCGGCGGATAACAGAAGTCTGGGACGTTTTGATCTGGTCGGGATTCCGCCGGCGCCGCGCGGCATTCCGCAGATAGAGGTTGCATTCGACATTGATGCCAATGGTATTGTCCATGTGTCCGCGAAGGATTTGGGGACGGGAAAGGAACAGAAGATAAAAATTCAGGCTTCAAGCGGGTTGACGGAAGAAGAAATAGAGAAGATGACGAAAGAAGCTGAGATGCACAGCGGAGAAGATAAGAAGAAGAGGGAGCTGGTTGAGGCGAAGAACCAGGCTGATAATCTTGTCTATACCACGGAGAAGTCTCTCAAGGATCTCGGAGATAAGCTGGACGAGGCTGAGAAAAAGAAGGTGAACGATGCTCTCGAGAAGGTGAAGGAGGCTCTCAAGGGTGATGATACGGAAAACATCAAGAAAGCATGTGAAGAGTTGACTCAGTCTTCTCACAAGATGGCTGAGGCAATTTACCAGCAGGCGGCAGATCAGCGCGAGAAAGAAAAACCGGAAGAGCCCGGGAAGAAAGAGGAAGAGAAGAAGAAAGAAGACGTGGTGGATGCAGAGTACAAGGTTGAAGATGAAGAGGAAAAGAAGTAGGACATCAGCCTCTTGCATTTTCTGCTCCGCGTTATTTCTTAACGGCAAAATCTATGCCTCGTCAGGGCAGAAATTAAACTCCTTCCCCCGAAAGCTTTCGGGGGTCGTCAGACAAAATTTCTGCTATTTCCTGATTCGGCTTGATTTTGCCTAAAATAACGAAGTCGCTGAAAAACGCAAGAGTCTGACGTCCTATAATGGATGAGAGCGAGGTTATGGAACAGAAGCGGGATTATTATGAAGTGCTGGGTGTTGGCAGGGATGTCAGCGAGGATGAAATAAAGAAAGTTTACCGCAAGCTTGCCGTCAAGTATCATCCTGACAAGAATCCCGGTAGTAAGGAAGCGGAGGACAAGTTCAAGGAAGTCGCTGAGGCATATGAAGTGCTTCGGGATCCGGAACTGCGCAAGCGGTATGACACGTTTGGGCATGAAGGCTTGCGGCCGGGGTCTGCGCCAGGCGGAGTCAGCGGATTTGGAGGTCTCGGCGAAGCTTTCAGGGTTTTTGAGGAGATAGCGAAAGAATTCGGAGGAAGCTCCGGCATGTTCGGTGATATGTTCGGGGAATCTGCGGGAAGAGGTACCGGGGCAGGCGCTGCGCTGGGGTATGAGCTTGAGTTATCCCTCGAAGAAACTGCATGCGGAGCGGAGAAGACGATTAATGTTTCCAGGTACGAGAGCTGTTCCGAATGCAAGGGAAGCGGTGCAAAACCGGGAACGGGCAAGACTGTGTGCCCGACGTGCGGGGGACAGGGAAAGGTGAGAGCCCAGCAGTTGTTTTTTTCCCTTGTGCAGACCTGCACTGCCTGCGGGGGTGAGGGTGAGATAGTCAAAACCCCCTGCCAGAAATGTCACGGGGAGGGAAGGGTCCAGAAGAAGCGTAATATAAAAGTGAAGGTTCCTCCCGGTGTTGATACCGGTTCAAGACTGAGGATTAGCGGTGAAGGTAATGTTGGTTTGAGGGGTGCGCCCGCCGGAGATTTGTATGTGGTGATACGGGTTCGTCCTCATGAATTTTTTGAGAGGCATGAAGGAGACATATACTGCCGTGTACCTGTAACCTTTACCCAGGCAGCGCTGGGGACGGAGGTTGACGTGCCGACTCTGAATGGGGAATTCAAGCTGCGGATTCCTTCAGGCACACAGACCGGAAAGACTTTCAAACTCAGGGGCAGGGGGATTCCTCACGTTTACGGCTACGGCAGAGGGGATGAATACGTTAAGATTGTGGTCGAAACGCCGACCAGGCTGGGTAAGAAGCAAAAGGAACTTCTGCAGCAGCTTGCTGAAGTAGAAGAAGAGGCATGTCCTATAAGAAAGGGTTTCGTTGAGCAGGTGAAAGCATTTTTGGAGAGGAAACCCCAGTCGTAGCAGGGGCAAGCTCTGAAGGCTGCGCCTGCCAGGTAGCCGTAGGCTTTAGCCTGCGTTAACTTGAATGATCAGGTTCCATACTACTCCCGACAGCATTATTGGAAATGCACTTAAAGTAAGTGGTGAGAGTTTTCACTATCTGAAAAATGTCTTGCGTGTCAAGGAATACGAGAGTGTCAGCGCATTTGACGGAACCGGCAGGGAGTATCTCTGTGTCGTAGATAAGATTCACCCTCGCTGCATGGATCTGCGCGTTGTGCAGGTAGTTAATGTGAATAGAGAACCGTCTGTGGAGATATGTCTTGCCCAGAGCATCATTAAGGCAAGGCATTTTGATTTTGTAGTGCAGAAGTGCACTGAGCTGGGGGTGAAGCAGTTTGTTCCGGTTATTACGGACAGAACGGTGGTCAGACTGAAAGGGAAGAGAGCTGAGAACCGGAGGCTCAGATGGGAGAAGGTAGCAGTTGAGGCGGCAAGGCAGTGTGGACGGTCATTCTATCCTGGCATAGACCCCGTTACGGATTTCAGAGATGCGCTCGCGAAGGTTTCTGACAGGGACATTAGCATAATTCCGTGGGAGGAAGAAACTTCCCTCAGTTTGAGAGAAGTGGTTCAAGGAACCTCAGCCCGAAAAGTTATGGTTTTTATCGGTCCGGAGGGAGGGTTCGGGGAAGAGGAGGTTTCCCTCGCAAAGAAATCCGGAGTTATTCCTGTCTCTCTCGGTCCGCGTCTTCTGCGGTCTGAGACTGCGGCTATTGCAACCGCAGCGATTCTTGTCCATGAATTGGGGTAAAAAGAAGCTGAGGCGTTCAAACCCATGAGTCGGAAAGTCCTCGTAGCGATGAGTGGAGGCGTAGATAGTTCCGTTTCGGCCTACTTGCTTCTCAGAGAGGGCTATGAGGTTACGGGTGTTACCATGCTCGCAGGCGGCTTTTTTGAAGAAGCGGCGGATAGTGCAGGTGCTGTGGCGAGGCGTCTGGGAATAGATTTCCGGACCATGGATGTGACCGATGAGTTTGAAAGAAACGTCGTTGCATATTTCTGTTCTGAGTATGGAAAAGGTAGAACTCCTAATCCCTGTATCGTGTGTAATAAGAAAATAAAGTTTGGGATTTTGCAGGAGAGGGGACTGGATTTTGGCGCGGAATACATAGCAACGGGTCATTATGCTCGTATTGGGCGTGATAGGGCAGGGAAGAGATGCGTTCTTCGCAGAGGTGGGGATAGGCAAAAGGACCAGTCCTACGTGCTGTTCTCACTCTCTCAGAATCAGCTTGAGCGTGTGCTTTTCCCCCTTGGTGAATATTCCAAGAGCCGGGTCAGAGAAATAGCGCGGGAAGCTAATCTGAAAGCACATGACAGGGAAGAGAGCCAGGAAATTTGCTTTATACAGGGCAGTGGCTATGCTGACTTTGTAAACGGGAGGATGGCGCGGAAAAGTAAATCCGGTCCCGTAGTTGACACCAATGGGAATGTTCTTGGGGAGCATAAGGGAATTCATCTATATACTGTAGGGCAGAGGAAGGGACTCGGTATCAATAAAGGGTGCCCGTCGTACGTGGTGAGGATCGATGCTGGGACAAATACTGTCGTTGTTGGCGGCGAGCATGCCCTTTATGGGAAGGAGCTTAGAGCATATCCTGTGAACTGGATAAGTATTCTGTCTCTTGAGAGACCTCTCCGGTGTTCTGCCAAAATACGCTATAAACACGATGAGGCACCTTGCACAATATCTCCGTTGGAAGGCGGCGCTGTCGGAGTTGAGTTTGATGAACCGCAGAGAGCTATTACCCCGGGGCAGGCGGTGGTTTTCTATGACGGCGATACGGTCATCGGCGGCGGGTGGATTAAATAAAGGCACAAAGTAGCAGAGGCACAAAGGCACAGAGTGTGGAGCCAGTTAACAAAAGAGTGAAACAGATAGTAAGGGCTTTGCGGAGAGCATATCCCGACAGCCGGACTGCACTGCGATACAGAACACCGCTCCAGTTACTTATATCAACTATTCTCTCGGCGCAGTGCACTGATCAAAGAGTTAATCAGATAGCCCCGTCTTTATACAGGAAATACAGGACG
>JAUVJM010000013.1 GCA_030596585.1 bacterium | reverse complement strand
CGTGTTCGGTTTGTATGTTCTCCGAATTTGCAAGGTCCGCAATTGTCCGGGCGACTTTGAGTATTCTGTGATATGCTCTGGCGCTCATTCCAAGTTCACTCATTGCAAGCTGAAGTAAATTCTTTGCCTCGTCCCCAATCCCGCAGTATTTCTTGATATGTTTGGTCTCCATATCCGCATTGCAGAAAAAGCCTTCTTTCTCAAACCTCTCGTGCTGGACCCTTCTTGCCGTGTTCACTCTTTCTCTGACTGCTTCTGAGGTCTCGGCGTTTGCCTCTCTGGAGACAATATCTTTAACGGGAGGCACTTCTATGTGGATATCTATTCTGTCAAGCAGAGGTCCTGAGATTCTTGACATATATTTCTGTATCTGGTAAGGAGTGCATTTGCACTGCCTTTTGGGGTCGGTGTAATATCCGCAGGGACATGGATTCATAGCGGCGGCGAGCATGAATCTGGCAGGCAGGGTCACCGTCCCGCTTGCCCTGGATATTGTGACGATTCCGTCTTCAAGCGGCTGGCGCAGAGATTCGAGAGCACTGCGTTTGAATTCGGGGAATTCGTCCAGGAACAGAACTCCATTGTGCGTGAGACTGATTTCACCCGGCTGTGGGAAAGTCCCGCCGCCAATCAGTCCCACGTCGGATATGGTATGATGGGGCGAGCGGAAAGGTCTTGTGCCCACGAGAGCCTGCTCCGAGTGAAGAAGACCAGCCGAACTGTGTATTTTGGTTATTTCCAGAGCTTCTTCAAAAGTCAAATCCGGTATGATTGTGGGGAGTCTCTTTGCTAACATTGTTTTCCCGGAGCCAGGGGGGCCAATCATCAGGATGTTGTGTCCTCCGGCGGCGGCTACTTCCAACCCCCTTTTTGCATGTTCCTGTCCTATGACTTCGGAGAAATCGACGGTGTAAGCGGAACTGCGGTTGAGAATTGCCTCGCGGTTGCAAGTTGAAACCTCCGGAGTAAACTCACCTTTGAGGAATTGCACAGCTTCGAGGAGGTTTTTTACGGGGACAACTTCCAGTCCATCTACAATGATAGCTTCGTTCTCATTGACTTGTGGGACGACTATTCCGTGTATTCTCTTTCTCTTTGCTTCAATAGCTGCCGGCAGGACGCCGTTTGCTTTTCTCAATGTGCCATCGAGAGAGAGTTCCCCGAGGAATACAAAGTCGCTGAATGCATCATTTCCCAATTGACCTGTTGCTAAAAGAATCCCGATGGCAAGAGGAAGATCGAAGGAAACTCCTTCTTTTCTTACGTTTGCAGGGGCGAGGTTCACGACGATTTTGCGCGTGGGGTAATCGAAACCGGAGTTCCTGATTGCCGCTTTGACCCTATCCTTGCTTTCTTTGACTGCTGTGTCGGGCAATCCTACGATTGTGGTTCCCGGGAGGCCGCGTGCAATATCAACTTCTATTTCTACAGTATGCGCTTCTATTCCGCGAAGGGCACTGCTTCTAACCTTTGCAAGCATAGAATTTGCTCCTATTATTTGCCGATTATACCACATGGAATAAAACCCCGTCAGTTTTAAATTGCCAGGAGGCGGGCGGGGTGATATACTTCGGAATTATACACAACGACATGGGTCTTGTGCATTACTGTCACTCTGAAATGACACATTGTTTTTATCAGGGGCAAATGCGGGTTCACTTTTGACGCTATGAATAAGTCTATAATCGGAAATTGGCAGGTGGGTTCTCAGACGAAGGTTGTGGGTCTTTTCGGATACCCTGTGAAACACAGTGCTTCGCCGGCGATGCACAATGCTGCTTTCAGGGCATGCGGACTTGATTATGTTTACGCTGCCTTTGAAGTCAACCCGGAGCGTCTTGGGGATGCTCTCAGCGGGCTTGCCCCGCTTGGTATCCGCGGAGTAAATCTCACAATTCCCCACAAGGAAAGCGCTCTCCGGTTTATGAATCAACTCAGCGAGGAAGCGGCAGGCATAGGGGCGGTAAACACGGTTGTAGTTGATTCCGATGGGCTAAAGGGATATAACACGGATATGCGAGGGTTTTTGAAATCCCTCTCTGAAGAGGCGGGGTTTACCCCGCGTGGGCGGAAGGTTTTGATGATAGGTGCCGGAGGCGCGGCGAGGGCGGTCTCGTTTGGGCTTGCGATGTCCGGAATTTCGGAGCTGATTGTCGTCAACAAGCCTTTTGAGATGGCTGAGGGACTTGTATCCGTGCTTGGCGAGAAATTTCCTGAACTCAAGACAAAGGCGCTTGCATTTGACGCGGGTTCTGTTACGGAAGAGATTTCCTCTTCCTCGCTTTTGATAAATGCTACCCCTCTGGGGATGAATGGGGAAATTCCAATATCAGACAGCGGCTGTCTTCACAGTGAGCTGACTGTGTATGATTTGGTTTACATTCCGTTCTGCACTCCGCTTCTCACAGAAGCAGAAAAAAGGGGAGCAAAAGCGATAGGCGGATTGAGTATGCTTGTCTATCAGGGAGCGGCTTCGTTCGAGCTCTGGACCGGGATAAAACCTCCGGTCAGTGTAATGAAACGCGCTGCGGAGGAGTCTGTTAGAAAGAGATGCACGTAATTCTCAAGATATTCTTTTTTGCTCTGGGAGCAATCGTGGGGAGTTTCCTTAACGTTTGTGTCCACCGTCTTCCCAGGGGAGAATCAATCGTATCGCCGGGTTCGCGTTGTCCGAAGTGCGGCAGACATATCTGCTGGTACGACAACGTACCGATGTTGAGCTACGTCATCTTGAGGGGAAGATGCCGTCACTGCGGGTCGGGTATATCGAGCCGCTACTTTGTCGTTGAGCTAATCGCCGCATTTCTTTTCCTAATGCTATTCCTGCGGTTTGGACTCAGTGTTGATCTGCTCGTTTATTTAGCGTTTACGTCATCTCTTCTCGTCATGAGTTTCATAGATTTCGAGCACAAGATAATACCCGATATTCTGGATTGTCCGGGTATAGTTATTGGCTTTGTCGTATCTATATTTCTTCCGGCAATGCATGTCCGCCCTCAACCGTGGGATAGTATCTTTGAATCGCCCGCAGTCATTGCCGCCGCGGATTCTCTGTCGGGGATAATTCTCGGGGGCGGGTTTCTTGTCGTGCTTGCCATTGCGGGGAAAGCCGTTTTCAAGAAAGAAGCAATGGGCGGGGGAGATGTCAAACTCCTGGCAATGATAGGGGCTTTTTTAGGGTGGCAAATGGCGGCTCTCACTGTTTTTATTTCTGCCCTCATCGGTTCGGTCGTCGGGATAACCGCGAAACTGAGAATGAAAGGGAGCTATATCCCGTACGGGCCATACCTTGCCCTCGGGGCTATAATTGCAATCTTCTATGGGGAGAGAATCATATTATGGTATTTAGGCAGGCTTGGAATGGGGTCAAGTCTTGCATTTTAGCATTTTGTTTATGCAAGGTAGGATATGACAAATACAAATCATTGCTAATGCTAAAATGCAAGACTTGACCCCATAAGGGAGTGAGATTATGTTCAGGTATCTGACGGCAGGGGAATCACACGGCAATAGCCTTATTGCTATTGTGGAGGGGATGCCTGCGGGGCTGAAGCTTTCGAAATCCCGCATTGACCACGAACTCGCCAGGCGGCAGATCGGGTATGGCAGAAGCAGGCGTATGAAGATGGAGAAAGACCGTGTTCGGGTACTCTCAGGGTTGAGGAAGCAGGTCACTATCGGAAGTCCGGTCTGCCTTCTCATTTCCAATAAAGCAGGTGCGGGATGGGAGTCGATGCCTCCTGTGACTGCATTGAGACCTGGACATGCTGACCTTGCCGGTGTATTGAAATACGGACATGGAGATATTCGCAATGTTCTGGAACGCGCAAGCGCCCGGGAGACGGCAATGAGAGTGGGCGTAGGAGCGGTTGCAAGGATATTCTGTGAGGAGATGGGTGTGCGGATACTCAGCAATGTCACTCAGATTGGGTCTGTCAGGGCGGATTCCGTGGTGAAAAAAGCTCAGGGTTTGGAGGACGAAGTCGAGAGACTCATTCCGGAAATTGATAAGTCTCCCGTCCGTTGTATTGACGCGAAGGCAAGCAGGAGGATGAAAGCGGCAATAGATAAGGCGAGAGACAAGGGGAACAGTCTTGGGGGAACCTTTGAGGTTGTTGCCGTGGGTATTCCTCCGGGACTGGGCAGTTACGTGCACTGGGACAGGAAACTTGACGGACGGCTGGCACAGGCGGTAATGAGCATCCAGGCAATTAAAGGTGTCGAAATAGGGCTTGGCTTTGGCTATGCGAACTGCCGGGGTTCTTCCGTCCATGACAGAATTATCTACAGGGACGGATTCTTCCGGCGAATGAGCAATAATGCCGGTGGTGTGGAAGGGGGAGTCACAAACGGGGAACCGCTTGTCCTGCGTGCAGTGATGAAACCGATTCCGACGCTCAGGGTGCCTCTTCCGTCGGTTGATTTCATCACCGGAAAGCGGACTCAGGCAGAAGTTCAGAGAAGTGATGTGTGCGCGGTCCCGGCGGCGGGTATCGTTGCCGAAGCAGTGGCTGCTATAGAGATTGCGAAGGCATTTCAGGAAAAATTTGGTGCTGACTCGATGAAAGAGATTAAGAGAAATCTTAAGGGATATCTGGAGCAAATACAGACCACAGACTAAAAGATGAAAAGTCTGAGGTTTGAAGGTAGATATTTGGTGAACCGTGTAAAGCCTTACTGTTCGAGCTTGTCGAGAAGTCATCTTCTCGATGCGCTTTCGCTTACTCGAAGGATAAACAGATTGCTGAAAATTTATGTCACAGAGTAGTAGTTTGATGTTTGACAAAAATATTATCCTCACCGGATTTATGGGAAGCGGGAAAACTGCTGTTGGCAGGAGTCTGGCTGAGAAGCTGAACGTGGAATTCGTGGATATGGATGACCTGATCGAAAAAGAACAGAAAATGAATATCAGTGAAATTTTCTCCCGTTTTGGCGAGAAGCATTTCAGGGAGTTGGAGAAGGAGATGGCTGGCCGAGTGAGTCAGGGGAAGAATCAGGTCGTCGCCACCGGTGGGGGAGTCGTGCTCAGCTCAGAAAACATGGCAAATCTGAGGAAGGACGGAATCATTATCTGGCTTGCTGTCTCACCTGAGACTGTCCTCAGAAGGACGCATTCCGACGAAAGCCGGCCGCTTCTTCAGGTAAGTTCGCCTGAGAAGAAAATCAGGGAATTGCTCGAGTTTCGCGAACCTTTCTACGCGAAAGCCGATTTCAAAATCGAAACTTCAGGCCGCTTAGTTGATGAGGTGGTTGAGCAAATTCTTGGTTTTCTTAATGTGGGAGACTTTTCCCTCAATAGATAGTATGAGGGGGAGAGGGAAACTCATCATTGCAGAAATGTCATTCCGCACTTGATGCGGAATCCAGGGTTCCAGCACGGTGGCGGCGTTCTCTGGATTCCCGTTTGCACGGGAATGACGGGCATAAAAAGAAGAGGTTTTGGACAATACCTTTATGGGTGCAGGGAGGAGAAAATGAACGATGTTAGCAGGGAACTCGTGAGAGTGTTCTTTGAATTAAACGGTTTCCTCGTGAACAGGGACGTATCCCTCCTGATAAGAAAGCCTTTTTCTGTAAAGGGCTCCCCAGGGGATTTTGTCCTGAGTGTGGAGAGTCTTGGCAGGATACAGCAGGCTGTCGTTGACGTAAAGCCGTGGCATACGGAAGTATTTTTCCCTTCCGTGATTGGTTCATCACCCGAGATATTCAGATTTGTTGAAGAAGATAATCTGAAGAAAGCGGCGGCTTTTTTTGACTCAAAGTCCTTCAGGAAAATCACGGTTTTGCCAAGACTTCCTGTTGTAAAGGGGACGTTGAAAAGAAGCATCGCCGCGCTTAGGGAAAATGGCATTGACCATGCAATCGAGTTTCCCACTGTTCTCAACTATCTCATTAGCCGGGTCAAGACAAACGTAAATTATGATGACAGTGATTTGCTTCAGCTTATACGCATATTCAAGTGCTACAACTTTTACGTATCTCCTCAACTGGAGTTATTTCCGAAGAAATGAAATCCCACCTACCCCCCTTAATAAAGGGGGGGCTAAGGGGGGATTAAGAAGGCATTGGATATACTCATGGGGGCCGAAATGTCTACTCGACTAAGAACTTTCACTGGAGGGATACACCCTCCTCAGCATAAATCCCTGAGCGCTGAGAGTCCTGTGGAGATTCTCCCTCTGCCGGAGAGAGTCTATATTCCGCTTAGCCAGCATACAGGAGCAATCGCCGAGCCCACTGTCTCTGCGGGAGATGAGGTAAGAGCCGGGGAAAAAGTCGGGGACAGCACTGCCTTTGTTTCAGCCCCGGTTCACGCGTCTGTTTCCGGGAAGGTCAGCGCAATCTCGGTGCATCCGCATCCGGTCAGCGGGAGGCAAAAGGCTGTAGTTATAGAAAGGGAAGGGGACGAATGGGTTGAACCGGAGGGACATGCTGAGTATTCTGCGCTGAGTCCCGGAGAAATAAGAGAGGTTATCCGTTCTGCGGGCATCGTGGGACTCGGGGGAGCCGCATTCCCAACGGCAGTCAAGGTTTCTCCACCGGAGCGTGTAAAAATTGATTCTCTTATCGTGAACGGAGCTGAATGTGAGCCGTATCTCACTGCGGATTACCGGCTCATGATTGAGAATGCAGAAGAGATAGCTGCGGGAATTAATATTCTCATGCGTGCTCTCAATGTCAGCAGAAGTTACGTTGCTATTGAGGACAATAAGCCGCTGGCTCTACGGGAGATGGAGAAGGCGGTATCAGTCGATACCGGGATAGAAGTAGTCTCGGTGAGGACAAAGTATCCTCAGGGCAGTGAAAAACAACTGATAAAGGCAGTTCTTGACAGAGAGGTCCCTTCGGGCGGGCTTCCGATGGATGTGGGAGTTGTGGTCAACAACGTTGGAACTGCGATAGCCGTGAGAGAGGCAGTCGTACTGGGCAAGCCGCTGGTGGAGAGAGTGGTTACTGTGACCGGACCTAATATCAGACAGCCCAAGAATCTCAGAGTCAGAATCGGGACTCCGTTCAAGGACTTGATTGATTTCTGCGGCGGGACCGTGAGCGAGCTTGCAAAGCTGGTTGCGGGTGGTCCTCTCATGGGAATTGCGCAGTACAGTCTGGAAACGCCTGTCATAAAAGGAACAAGCGGAATAATTGTTTTCGGCGCGGAGGATGCCGGGGATTCAAAAGAAGTCCAGTGTCTGAGATGCGGCTTTTGTGTTGATACCTGTCCTATGGGACTTATACCGTGTGACCTGGTTACCAATATAGAGAAGGGGCACTGGGATGAGGTGAAGAGGTTTGGGCTTGCGGACTGTATGGAATGCGGTTCGTGCGCTTACGTGTGTCCCGCAGGGAGACCTCTGGTCCAGCTCATTAAGTACGGGAAGGCAAAACTTGCAGCAGACTGATTTCCTTATCATTGGCAGTGGTGTGGCAGGGCTGAGAGCCGCGATAGAATTGGCCGGTGCCGGTGCGGTGAATGTTATCACAAAGGGAGCGGTTGCGGAGGGTTCCACCTGGCGGGCCCAGGGAGGTATCGCAGTTGCGCTCGCTGAAGGCGATGAACCCGAGCTTCACATGAAGGATACTCTCAGAGCGGGAGCGGGGCTATGCGACGAAGAAGCGGTCAGGGTGCTTGTTGAGGAGGGAGTTTCCTGTGTTGAGGAACTCATATCCTGGGGAGCAAAGTTCGATGAAGAAAATGGACGTCTCTCCTTCACACAGGAAGCGGCACATGAAATCCGGCGCATAATTCATGCTATGGGTGATGCCACCGGTGAGGAAGTCCACAGGACACTTATGCGGAAAGCGCGTGGGATAAAGAACATAAAGTTTATGGAGCACACATTTCTCGTAGACCTGATTACCGATGAAAAAGAGTGTTCCGGAGCACTCATCATTGACAAAAACGGCAGAACGCAGATTATTTCGGCAGGCGCGACGATCCTCGCCAGCGGGGGGCTGGGGCAATTGTATAAAGACACTACCAATTCGGAGGTTGCCACCGGGGACGGTGTGGCTGTTGCCTGGCGCGCTGGTTGTGAATTGCAGGACATGGAGTTTGTTCAGTTTCACCCGACGACTCTTTATCTCCCGTCGGCGCCGTGCTTCCTCATATCTGAATCCGTTCGCGGTGAAGGAGGCATACTCAGAAATTCGGAAGGCAAGACTTTTATGGCTGGGTACCATGAGATGGGGGATCTCGCTCCGCGGGATGTGGTTTCCAGAGCAATATTCAGCCAGATGTGGAGGACTGGAAGCGGGAGCGTATTTCTCGACATGACACATCTGAAGCCCGGTTTCCTGCGAAAGCGTTTCCCGAATATATATCTGACCTGCAAAGAATACGGGCTGGATATAGCGAGTGACCTTATACCGGTGAGACCTGCCGCACATTTCCTCATGGGCGGAATCAGGACGAGTCTCACTGCCCAAACCAGTATTGAGAGACTGTTGTCCTGTGGAGAAGTTGCTTCAGTGGGAGTCCATGGGGCAAACAGACTTGCAAGTAATTCTTTGCTTGAGGGACTGGTATTCGGTAAAAGGGCCGGTGTTTCTGCCGCAAGGTATTCGGGGCGTGGGATTGCAGTTGGGAAGGGAAGTCCCGAGGAGAAGGCAAAGCCAAAAGCAAAACCGGACCTGAAACATATGAAAAAGTCGCTCAAGCAGTTGATGGAGCAAAAGGCGGGTATTGTCCGGTGTGGGAAGTCTCTTGGAGAAGCACTTGAGAAACTGGAGGAATGGGATAAAATAGCGGGAGGTGCCTGCGCTTCAATCGAGGAATTCGAACTGCGGAACATGATTACAGCCGCGCGCCTGATCACTGCTTCGGCACTGAAGCGTGAGGAGAGCCGCGGGGCGCATTATCGCAGCGATTGCCCGGATACCGACGACAAACATTGGAAGAAACACATCGTCATTAAGAGCAGTGATGTGTCATCCTGAGCGAAGCGAATGTCATTCCGCACCCCCTGATCAAGTCAGAGGGCATGCTTGATGCGGAATCCAGGATTCCAGCACGACTGCGGCGTTCTCTGGATTCCCGTTGCAATTTACCCCGTATTTGATACGGGGCGGGAATGACAGGTATAAATAAGAAGAGGTTTTTGACAGTACCAGCATGATATGGAGGAGAAATAACATGCAGAAAATACACATAATCGATGTAACGAACCGTGACGGAGTTCAAACGGCAAGGCTCGGACTCGCAAAACTTGAGAAGACAATGATAAACATGTATCTCAACGAGATGGGGGGGTATCAGAGCGAATTCGGCTTTCCCGTAACCTGTCATGAGACTAATTATCTCAATGCCAATCTGGAACTTGCAGAGATGGGAGTCCTGAAACCGATTGTTCTTTCGGGCTGGTGCAGGGCTATTGTCAAGGACGTGGAAGAGTCATTCAAATTGACAAAGGTCAAACACCTCAACATTTCAATCTCAACATCGGAGCAGATGACGCTGGGCAAATTTCAGGGGCGTGTTGTCAGAAAATCTTCCGGAGATTCCGGCAAGCCCGATGTTATCACCATGATGACCGATGCTGTGGACAGGGCAAAGGAACTCGGAGTTGATTCCCTTGGAGTTAATGCAGAGGATGCATCGCGCACGGATATGGATTACCTGATAGAGTTCTCTCTTGCTGCAAAGGAGCATGGGGCGGACAGGATAAGGTATTGCGATACGCTCGGCTATGATGACCCGTTCACTATACATGAGCGGGTAGGAAAACTTGCTGAGGCTGTAAAGCTCCCGGTGGAACTGCATTGCCACAATGACCTTGGCATGGCTGTTGCATGCACGCTCGCAGGCGCTATGGCGGCAGTTGATGCGGGAGTGGATGCGTATATCAATACGACTGTGAACGGGATGGGCGAAAGGACGGGAAACTGTGACCTTGTCTCCATAATACTTGCCTTTAAGAAATCCAGCGGGTTTACAGGAAAAAACTTGCTTGATGAGGGAGTGGATTTGACGAAAAGCTGGCAGATTGCGAAGTATGCCTCATATGCTTTTGGAGTGCCGATTCCAATCAATCAGGTAGCCGTCGGAGATAATGCTTTTGCACACTCTTCGGGCATCCATGCTGACGGGGCGCTCAAAGACAGGCGTAACTACGAGCTTTATGATTTTGAGGAACTCGGGCGGGGAGAGCCTGAGACTGTGGAAACGGGGAGGCAGATAATTGCGGGTGAATACAGCGGGATAAAGGGCTTCCGTAATGTATATGACAGGTTAGAGGTAGAGTTTAAGGATGATGCGGAAGCAGCGAAAATCCTGGAACTGGTGCGTTTCGCCAACGTCCATACCCAGAAACCGTTGACCGAGGGTGAACTCAAATTCATTGCCAGCTATCCCGAACAGGCGAGAAAAATTATGACGGTAATTCCCTAAGGGCTTGCCGGGTTATCTTTTCCAATTCTTTCTCAAGTAGTCGAAATAAAACAATGCGTTGTCCAGCGGAACGTTGCTGGGTATATGATTCCCGACAGCAAACATAAACCCGGGACATTGCCGCGCCACCTTCAGTGTAGCATCAACCTGTGTTTTAATCTCTTCTTTTTTGCCGAAAGTTAAGGTGCGGCAGTCCACCTTGCTCCCGACTATTACATGAGTCTTGCCATAGCGTTCTGTGATAATATCGAGATTGTTGCTTGGCTCAAAGATGAATCCATCTGCTCCTGCCGCCACAATATCATCCACGAATTCTACCCATGTGCCGTCTGCGCAATAAAGTACTTTCTTGCCGGCTTCTCTCAGCACTTTCCACAATGCTTTGTAGCGGGGGAAGATAACTTCCCGGTAAAAATCAGGATGGATGAACGGCCCTGAAGTCCAGACCATGTCGTCGTGGCAGATAAATACTTCGATTGAAGTTTTTGCCCAGGCTTTGTAATGGTGGAGACTTAGCTCGAAAAAGCTATCCAGAACCGCGGCGAAACGTTCCTTTTCTGCGGCGGCGAGTAAAAGCATGTCCCATCCAAAAGCCTCGATGGCGCCTGAAACTAAAGTTTTGTAATATCCTCCCGGGAAAACCTGCCCGGGGTTTTCTTTTTGATTCTCCCGGAAGAATTTCTCATAGTGAGCAGTCAATTCATCCATGTCCGGAAGTCCGTATTCCTTCACGGCGTCAAATGAAAGGACCTCTTCCGCATTTTGAAATGGACAGGGAATGCTGCCGCGTTTATCCCTGCCGTTTTCAAGGAATTCAGCATGTCCCATATCGGTAACCCGTCCCCTTTCTGCCCATGGA
Source organism: bacterium (assembly GCA_030596585.1). Taxonomy (GTDB): domain Bacteria; phylum NPL-UPA2; class JAUVJM01; order JAUVJM01; family JAUVJM01; genus JAUVJM01. The sequence continues at coordinate 7,928 of JAUVJM010000013.1, read as the reverse complement.
ACCGGACCATCATTAACCTTCCAGAAGAAGTCAATATCCCACACTTCATTAAATGCTCTTGCGATGTTATTGTACGGATTCAGATTGCTGTTGATGTCTGCATCCAGTCCGGTAACATGGTGCATCAGAGTCTCATTGGAGCAATACTCTGTATGGGCCAGCCTCTCGGTGGGACGCAGAAAAATAGTATCTATGCCGATTTTATAGCTCATTTCATTAATCCTCCCTGGATTTGAGATGCGTCGTCTTTCTGTTTCATGCCCAATTATAACATGGAATTCTGTATTTACAATGAGGTTTTCTTGCCCTGATTGTTTGCTAAGACCTCTGAAATGAGTAAAAGTTGCGAAAATGGGGAACGGGTTTTTTAAAAGAAATGAATTTTCTTGAAGTTACCCATGAGCTATGGTATTCTCTCGACATACAATGGAAGTTGACTGGATAATAGAACGGATAAGAAAAGATGAATACTATTTTTCAAAGCATGGTGATCAAGAAAGACAAGGCGAAAACTTGGCAATCACCGAAATTGAAGAGTTCTTACTTTCCGGTCGGATATTAGAAGAGTACGGAGATACAGGTAGAGGAGAAAGTTGTTTAGTCGTGGGATTTACGAATACGGGGAAGCCGGTTCATATTGTGTGTGGGGAAAGAGGAAGCCATCTGGTTATAGTGACTGTTTATGTTCCTAGTCCTCCAAAATTTAAAACTCCATATGAGAGAGGTGAGGAATGATGAAAAAAACCTGCAATTTCTGCGGGAACAAAAATTTTAGAGATAAGCAGGTTCAATATTTCTACAAGCGCAATAATCATTTTTTAATTGTTAATAATGTACCTGCTGAGGAATGTGAATATTGTGGAGAACAATATTTTAAGGCAAGCGTACTTAAGAAGATTGAAAAAGATTTCATGAACATTTACTCTGCCAGAAAGAAATCAAAAAAGCTGATCAGCATTCCATTAGAAGAGTTTGCAGAGTTAGCGTAGACCGTGTGATTCTGAACTACGGTCCGGACAAGTGCAGCCAATTCCCGGGGAAGAAGTGTTCAACAATGTCAAGGATCGTTTCGCCTCATGACATTCTCATTCTTGCCGTAATGCATCTGCATCGAAATCCAGATTACTGGAAACACAGGCAGTGGACAGACGGTGCTCGGTAACTGTACAAATTCTTTGGTGCATGGATGAGTTCATTGAAGGGAAAAGGGAAAGATATGCCTGAGCGTCTGCTCAGTCATATCTTTAATGCCAGGGTTGATCCCCGTGGATATCAAAGAAATTTTTCCGTTATTTTGGAGAGTATCAGAGCAATATCATCCATTGCTTCAGTTAAAATAGAATAAACTATCTGCTTATTAATACTTATGTAGTCGTGACCGACAACGTTTCTAAATCCAATCATTTTCTTCAATAGCTGCAAATTATTTTCCTCTAAAATTCCCTTTTCAAGAAGGATTTGAGCAGCTTCATAGGAACTCTGGGGCAATCCATAATCTTCATCCACTACTATATGCTGAATAATGTCTATAACGTGATTCGTTATTTGAAATATATTGTATTCTACAACATCCTGGGCAATTGAATCCTGCACAAACTCTTCATAGGATAGTGTCTTATAAGGTGAGATTTTATATGAATGTCTTTCTATTTGCTCGATTCTGGATGTTATTACATTTTTATCGACCATGACTGTATCTCCTCTTAATTCTTGAAATTCTTAATTTTCTCAAGCCTTCTCTATCTTCATAAACATGCAAATTCTCGAAGTAGTCTTTTTTTAGATTTTCTTTATTATTTATCATAACAGGCAAACCACGAGAAAAGGCTTTCAGAACCAGTTCGGGAGGAGCGTCCTTTGTTAAAACTATATCTATTTTCCTCCTCAAAACTAATTCTAACTCCATTGCTAAATCTATCCTTTCAGAGATGGTTAGGTGCCCGCCTATCAGAATGTCTATGTCACTTTCAGGAAGAAGGATTTTAGTGCCTGAGCCAAATATAAATCCGTAGTCAATGCTTTCAAACTGAAGAAATGCTTTTTTGGTTTCCTCAATGACATGTTGGCTGAAATTATCCATTTGTTTTGCTTTTCATAACTGATAGTAATTTGCTTTCGGGGAAGTTGCTCCTCTTGGGCAGCAACATCTGAATTATTCCTGCCGAAAGACTTTATATCACCATAAAAGGGCGGAGTCAAACAAAAGTTCTGCCTTTGACTTTCTTGCCTTGATTGTTTGCTAAGATTTCCGAAATGAGTAAAAGTTGCGAAAATGGGGAACGGGTTTTTTAAAGAAATGAATTTTCTTGAAGTTACCCATGGGCTATGGTATTCTCTCAACATACATTAGAAGAGTACGGAGATACAGGTAAGGGAAGAAGTGTTCAACAAGGTCAAGGATCGTTTCGCCTCATGACATTCTCATTCTGGCTGTAAGGCATCTGCATCTGCATCGAAATCCAGACTACTGGAAACACAGGCAGTAGACGGGCAGAATAATGCGTTCAATAGGACGCGGAATTCAGGATTCCAGCACGACCGTGGCGTTTTCTGGATTCCCGCTCCCCGCCTCCGCTGGGACAAGCTTCGCGAGAATGACAGGTATAAAAAGAAGAGGTTTTGACATTACCAGCGGATTCGAAAGGAGACAAAGCAATGAGAATTACTTCTGATTGGCACATTCATTCCCGCAACTCATGTGATTCAGCTTGTATGACGATTGCAGATATGATAGCTGAAACTGCCCAAAGGGGCATTTCGGACTTTGGGCTGACGGATCACCTTCACACCCCTTTCAATCTTCCGGATATTGCTGCATCCCGGGCTGAATTTTCAGAAAATAAACCTTCCGCCCGCTTTCACTTCGGCATCGAGGTCAGTTGCGTTTCCCAGTGGGAACTTGAGGAGATCAAAAAAGGGGGGTATTCAAATCCCGTTTGCGGAATTCGCACGGGGGGACCCGCAAATGGCTTGCTGGCAATCGGGATTACGGATGCGGACATAGAGCGGCACCGGATTGAGTATGTCATCGCCGGTGTTCACTGGCCGATGTATGTTCCCATGGAACGGGAGCGGGTCATACGCGACTATCATCGCCAGAACATGTTTCTCGCCGCGCATCCGCTGGTAGATATCGTGGCGCATCCCTGGTGGTGGATGGGGCACTGGAAGAATTCCCAGGATAAGTATCCGGCGGAGCCGTGGTTCGACGACTTCCGTCGAATTCCGAGTTCCATGCATGACGAGTTCGCATCTGCTGCGGTTGAGCATCAGACAGTGGTAGAGATCAACATAAATGCTAATCTGCTGAATGCACAGTATCCGGAGACCTTTGCGAACCAGTACCTGGATTATTTGGCGGAACTGAAAGCTAAAGGCGTGCGACTGAGCATCGGATCGGATTGCCACAGCGCCCATTATGATGAGATTGATTTTGAAAAGGCGGGTGAAATGTTGAGCACTGTCGGCATTAAGGATAAGGATTTATGGCGTCTGGCGCCGCAACCAAGGTTTGAAAATATCTGTCCCGTTTGTCTTTAGTAATAGTACGCCAGTTATAACCGGACGCTCCCAGTAAATAATTCATCAAAAGCCTGCCGCATCTTCCGTTTCAGTCAGAATGATGAGAGATTACCAGCGGGACCGGCACCTAAAAGCACTGCTTCACTTCAAAGTTTTTAGGGAACGGGTTTTTTATTGCGGAGGCAAATACAATTGCGGTATACTGCATATTGTAAACGGAGTGAGATAGAATGAACGCGACATTATTAGAAATGGGACTTGTCGGCATTGAAGAAGAAATCAAGGTTATCAGTGCCCAAATACCGACATTTAAAAAACCAAGCAAGCAGGCGTTGCCGTTGTTGACATGGATTCCGACGGAAACATAGAGGAACTCATTCCCATATGGATTGAATCCGGAATGAATGTCTGTGACCCGATTGAAGTAGCCGCCGGTAATGACATCAACGACTACCGAAAGACTTTTGGTCGAAACATGGCCTATCGCCAGGGTGTTGATAAGCGATGCATAGCCAGGGGAGGGAAGGTGATTGAAAATGAACTGGTGCGTATTGCACCGGTGATAAAAGATGGCGGGTTCATTCCTGGCTGTGACCACGGTGTGCCTTTTGACATATCCTGGCAGGATTTTGTACACTATTCAACGCTTTTGGCGGAATTGACAGGATGGCTCTAAATGATGAAAGATGTTACTTTTGCACTTTTTTTCGTTTTTTTCGGGATGTGTTTGTCAGGAATGGATTGGAATATAGCTCAAAATTGGGTTGAATTCAGTGGGGTATCAGAAAAAAGTAGACGCTGATGGGCTATTAAATGACCTAAATATAATTTACACCCTCCGCATTGATGGATTGTATCGGGACATCATTTGAAAATGAGAGGTGTTTTTGGGCTTCGACATTGTGAAATAAAGATTTGAAAGATTTAGAAAAGGTAGTATAATTCAGTAAGACTTAAATAACTAGGAAGGAGGGCGAAAATGCTTAAGACAAATGAACTTATAGAAGAGGCTGTTTCAATGCCCGTGGAAATCAGGGCACGGCTGATTGATAAGCTCTTGAAAACTCTGAATCCTGCTCAGGCAGAAATAGATAAAATATGGGCGGCTGAATCTGAAAAACGGGTTGAGGAAATTAAGAGCGGTAAAGTTAAAACAATTTCAGGAGACGAAGTATTCAGAAAGATTAAGAACAGACTTAATTCATGAAATATTTCTTTCATCCATCTGCGGAAGAGGAGTTAAATGAAGCAATTAACTACTATAATGAATGTCAGGATGGTCTTGGACTGGCATTTGCTAAGGAAGTAAATAGATCGATTCAAAATATACTCTCTTATCCTCAAGCATGGCCGTTCCTATCCCAAAATACAAGGCGTTGCTTAGCTAATCGGTTTCCCTATGGAGTAATATACCAAATATCGCATGACAAAATTTACATAATTGCGATAATGCAATTGAACAGAAAGCCAACATACTGGGAAAATCGAAGTTAAGGACATAAATGCGTTGCACCTGACTGGCAACTCGCTGGCGCTCATTGCCAGCAGGTGAGTTTGCATGTTTGGTGTGGATGGAACGGGGAGCGGCTACAGGAGGAAATAGTACCCCATGTCATAAGGTAGAAGTCTTATGAAGAGATAAGCAGGTTCAATATTTCTACAAGCGCGATAATCATTTTTTAAGGCAAGTGTACTTAAGAAGATTGAAGAAGATTTCATGAACATTTACTCTGCCAGAAAGAAATCAAAAAAGCTGATCAGCATTCCATTAGAAGAGTTTACAGAGTTAGCGTAGACCGTGTTGATTGTCCGGTTTTCTCTTTCCAACCAACTCCTTATTTTTTTATACCATCTAATGAGAAACATCTAACCCGGCCTCTCCTGCATTGGCGCCTTTTCGTCGCTTTATCCCTGCGGGTTGCTTTTTCTTTTACGCGCCGCTTATAATTTTTCCTATCTGGAGGTTTTTCTCTTGCAATCTCTTTAATCTTAATCCATGTCTTTTCCCAAAACAAACTAGCCTCCTTCCCCGCAGAGGGGGGGTACGATGTCTATTCCTATTCCCATTCTTTGCGAAAAAAAAGATTTTAGATCCATGGTCGCCAGGATAAAATTGGGGCAGACCAGTGCCTGGATAGAAAAAAAGACCAAAGCCATGTGTGTTTTACCACATGAATTTTACAGTTGGAATCCAGAGTATATTTCTACTGATAAATTTCCAGTAAGGATCAGGTTTAAAATTCGCCTGGATAAACTGTCTAAGGATGGGAAACACCTGGAGCTGTTTCGCTCACCACTGTATAACAGCTGGGGATGGGCATATCCTGAAGTGGTAGGTAAAGAACTCATAGACCATTTTTGTGAAATGAACGGCAAAGATTGGGAAGAATCGGAAGCGTATGCAGTTGAGAATAATCAGAATGTGAGGATTATCAAAGGCACCGGTTTTCATTTAAGATGGGTTGGCAAAACAACCTGTTATCTGGCGGAAAAATATGCCTGGGATATTCTATTTGCCCAGGTCCATACCCCTGACACTATTAATCATGCCAAGTTAGCTAAAATTTGTAAAGGTACCAAAGGTTATGATCCTCAAGAAGCGCCTCAAGTTTGGAACGATTTCCGCAATGAATACAGGGCCATGGATAAGATGGTAGGGGAAATTGTTAATACCTGCGCGGATAAAGATACAGCCATAGCTGTTATTTCTGATCATGGGTGTATCCCGGCGGGGGACAAGAGGGTTTGGCCTCAAAAGGCGCTGGTTGATGCTGGGTTGTGTAAGTACAGGTTTAATAAAACGGATGGAAACTACTATCTTGATTTAAAAAAGAGCAAGGCCATATTGACTAATCAACCATTGCCTGATTATGTCTACGTTAATCTTAAAGGTAGAGATCCGTATGGCATGGTTAAGCCAGGCAAAGAATATGAGCAGACACGGCAAGAGATAATAACGGTACTTAATAATCTGAGAGACCCGCATACAGGAGAAAGCCCCCTTATTTTTGTTAATAGGTGGGAGGATATGCAGTCTCTTGGGTTTGGGGGAGAAAATGTTGGAGACGTGGTCTTCTTTTTCCGGGAGGGTTATCTTTGGATTGACAGCCGTATGATATTCGGCCCTATCAGCAAACAGGAGATGCAAAGTTGGAGTCAACAGCCTGTGCAGCAGTATGATGGCTATGCCCAGCATGTATTTTGTCCCTGGGCCGAATATATGGGCATGTCCAACCGAGGAACTTTCATGTTCTCTTGTCCTGATTTAGCAAAAGAGGATATGGTTATGCCTGATCCGGTTTGGATGATAGATGCCGCTCCTACGCTGGCTCGTATTTGTGGCATCAAGCCACCCAAAGATTGTGACGGTAAGAGTATTATTGGATTTTAAAAATAAAAGAAGTGGAGAACACATGCAAACAATAAGTTTAAACGGGAAATGGCTGTTAACGCAAAAAGGTAAACGTGGGCATATCAATGCCCTGGTTCCAGGCTGTGTGCATACGGATCTGCTGGCTGCGAAAAAGATTGAAAACCCGTTTTTCGGGGATAATGAACAAAATCTGCAGTGGATAGGGACAACGGACTGGGTCTATAAATGTACTTTCAATATCTCTGATAATATTCTGGTCAAAGACAGGGTTCTGTTATGTTGTCATGGGGTTGATACCTTAGCCACAATTTTTTTAAATGGGAAGTGTATTGGCAAAACAGACAATATGTTCCGCACCTGGGAATTTGATATAAAACCAGCCTTGAAAAAGGGGAAGAATACAATAGAAATCAGATTTGATTCTACGTTTCTACTTGGGAAGAAACATGAGATGAAAAAACATCTCCGTGTATGGGATGTGAATAGTACAAAATTTTATCTCTGGATTTCCAAGATTCGCAAAGAGATTCGCAAGGAACAATGCAATTATGGCTGGGACTGGGGACCAACATTAATTACTTGCGGAATATGGCGCGATATAGAGATTATTGCCTTTGACGGGGCGCGATTGACGGATGTTCATATTATGCAGGACCATTCCCGCAGGGGAACCGTTGTGCTTAATGTAGCGGTGACGGCAGAGGTGGTCCACAACTTCACTCTCAAGGCACGTGTTTTACTCGTTTACAATAACAAAATCGAGGCAGAGGAAACAGGTGATTTTATAAATCAAAAAGCAAATGCCAGCTTTATTGTCGAAAATCCAAAGTTGTGGTGGCCTAATGGGATGGGAGGGCAGCCACTCTACCAGTTAAGGATAGAATTACAGGATAAAGACAATAATGTTCTTGACACCCAATTCAGGCGCATAGGGCTCAGGACTTTACACCTTGAGCGTAAAAAGGACAAGTGGGGCGAGTCATTCCAGTTCTCCGTGAACGGGGTTCCTTTTTTTGCCAAAGGTGCCAACTGG
>JAUVJM010000066.1 GCA_030596585.1 bacterium | reverse complement strand
CTGCAACGCAGAGTTGTGGGGAGCAAGTTTAGCGAGGGGGAGACTTCCTACTTCTTTTCCAATTTATCTCCCAGTCTTTCCATGATGCTTCTCATAAGAAGAACATATTCTTTTATTTTACCATAGATAATCTGGGCAATTGCTTCTTTATAGGTGTGAGAAGTGTCATTCCGCCTGTCAGTCATATCAAGACACTGCGCGGTCTCTTCCTCATTTAAGAAACCTAATGAAAAAATCTCGCGAAAACAGGTCTTGGGAGAATTGGCAATTAGGCCTTCTTTTTCTTTAAGATATTCTTTTAAAAATTTCCATAATGATTCAAACGTATACTCAAACCTCTGGATAGCAGCATCTCTTACTATTACGGAAAACGGCTCTTTTGATATATCTTCAAGTGTAGAGAGAGCCCTTAACGTATCCTCATATTTTAATTTTAGCCGTTCCATGATATGGCATCCTTTAAAACCTCATTCTTAAAATCATCCGAAACCTCTTTTAGATTTACGAACTCCACCTTATAAGGAATATTTGATTCTTCTATTCTCTCTTTTAAGAACATTATCTTTCGCCAGGCTGATTTGTCTCCGGGGAATACTCCTATGTCAACATCGGAAAAAAGATTATGATCTTGACGGGCACGGGAACCAAATAAAAATATCTTCACGTCTTCAGTTTTTAAGAAATCTTTGACGACCTTTTTCAATTCAAGAATGTATTTATCCTCTAAATTATTATTTAGAGCACCCATTTCCTCCTCTATCCTTTTTAAATTCTCTCTTCCGTTCCTATCTTTACTTCAACGTACCACAAATCCGGACTAAAATCAAGATTTTTAGAAGGAATGGTGAGCGAAAAAAATATCAAGCAGCTTGAACTTAGCGCACCTTCGGTGCGAACTCTATTACTACTAATTTTCAGTCGTCATTCCCGTGAAAACGGGAATCCAGGCATTTCTGCTGGAATCTTAGATTCCCGCTGCAGTTTACCCCGTACTTGATACGGGGCGGGAATGACAAACCAGAAAAAGGAAATTCCTATACTATGAACTTGAGAGACAGGAAGATGTAATGCTGAATGACATAGTGTTCGGCGGGTATTCACGTGATAATCTGCGTAGCCAGGGCTGGTTTTACCTGATGGCGGATTGGATGGTTTCCGCCATCTCTTCCAATTTCTTATCCAGAATTCTATCTCTCTCCTCGTGCTCTTCTTTTGCTCTGAAAAACTCCTCGCAGATTCGCAGTGCAGCAAGGATGGCAAGTTTGTCTATGGAAACGAGAGATGATTTGTCCGCGATAGCGCGCATTTTAGTATCTACATACCTGGCTATTTTCTCATAATAAGAATCTTCTTCCCCTTTCCTCTTAATACGATACTCCGAATCAAGTATTCTCACCTTCAGGGGATTACCGCCCTCAGCTTTTTTCTTCATCACTCAGTCCCTTAATCAAACTTTTTAGACGTTCTTCGATTTCCGCCCTTTTCTGCCGCCAGTGCTTGTCTTCTTTTTTCATCGCCATAACCACATTCACGACTTTCTTCGCGCTCTGTTCAAGAGCGTCTATGGATTTGTCAACCCCTCGTCTCGCCATCTGCACTCAATTCTCAGTCGTCTCTGTAACCGTTCACGGTTACGCATTATTGTTCGAGCTTGTCGAGAACCTATCTTCTCGATGCGCTTTTGCTTACTCGAAGAATAAACGAAGCTCACTCTTTAACCGTGAACCCTGAACCGTCAACCGTGAACGGTTACTCGTCCCTTATCCGTCCCTCAAATTCCGACACGAGCCTCTCCGATATTTTCCTGTGTACCTCACCCACCTCATCGTCTGTTAATGTCCTGTCACCCGCCCGGTAGGCAATTGAATAAGCCATGCTCTTGTGCCCCTGCGGAACCTGCCTGCCGCGGTACAGGTCAAACAGCTCCACATTTTCCACAATGCCCATTCCCTCATCTCTTATCGCAGATACAATATCACCATTCGTTACCTTTTCGGGCACAATTACCGCGATGTCCCTGAAACTTGCAGGATATTTCGGAACCGCTTCGAATTTCGTTGAGCCTTTCATATAATTTAGCAAAAACTCAAAATCCAGCTCAAAGGCATACACATCCTTCTCAACATCAAAGATTTCTTTGACACCGTCCTTCAGCTTTCCCATAATACCTAATTCACTATCTGCAATTTTCACTGCCGCAGACTGAGCAGGCACAAAAGAATTACCCTCATACGGAACAAGTCTCCAGTTATCAATTCCAAAAGCTTCAAGCAGATTCTCCAGTACTCCTTTCAGGTCATAGAAATCCAGTCCTTTTTCGCTCTTCTCCCAGTCTCCAACCTGAAAACCGGTTAGCGCCGCCCCGACCGAAACCCGCTCTGTCGGAGCGTCCCCGGAACCGGTAGAGAAAACATTGCCAATCTCAAATACACGCACGTTCACAACACCCCTGCTCGCATTGACATTCAAAGTTCTCAACAAGCCCGGCAAAAGAGAAGACCGCATTACCGACTGTTCTTCAGTCAAAGGATTCCTCACTTTTAACAGGTCATTGCCGGGAGCAAAAGCCTTAGCCCATTTCTCACTTATAAGCCCATGATTGATGACTTCCATCAGCCCGGATGAGGCAAGCATTCTGCGGGCAACTTCTACAGCTTCGGCAGATTTATCCTCAACACCCGTGGGAATCCTCCCCGAAGGAATTGTCGGAGAAATCCTGTCATATCCATAGTGTCTCGCGACTTCCTCGATCACATCTATCTCGCGGTGGATGTCTCTTCGGAAACTGGGAACGGTGACGGTAAATTTCCCATCCTCTTCAGTTTTTTCAAAACCAAGATTCCTCAACTGTTCACTGACGTAATCCGAATTCAGCTCAGCGCCGAGTATCCGGTTTAGCCTTGAAAGGCGAAGACAGACTTCCTTTTTCTTATGTTTCCGGGGATAGCAATCAACCATCCCTTTCACCGCCTTGCCTCCGGCTATCTCCCTGATAAGGCTCGCGGCCCTGTCAATGGCAAGGCCAACGCCCTCGATATCTGCCGTCCTCTGGAATCTGTATGAAGCTTCTGTCTCTATCTGCAAGTGTTTTGAAGTTCTCCTTACGGAAGATGCGTCAAAATAAGCGCCTTCAAGAAGTACCGTACTCGTCCTGCCCGTAACCTCAGTTTCAAAACCACCCATTATGCCCGCCAGAGCCACGGGCACTTTTTCATCAGCAATAACCATCATTGACGGCTCAAGCTTCCTCTCTACCTCATCAAGAGTTATGAATCTTTCTCCCTTGCGGGAACATCTCACAATAATCTTCTTTCCCTGCAGAGAGTCGTAATCAAAAGCATGCAGGGGATGTCCCAGTTCCATAAGAACATAGTTTGTTATATCAACAATATTGTTTATCGGACGCATTCCCACCGCTTCGAGTTTCCTCCTGAGCCACTCGGGAGAGGAATCAACCTTAACACCGCTGATTACGCGGGCACAGTAACGGGAACACAGCTCCGTCTTGATTTCCACGGAAACCATCTCCCCGACTTCACCGCCGTCTTCAATCAGTTTCACTTCCGGAGTTGTCAGCCCTGTACCCGTCACAGCGGATATCTCTCTCGCCAGCCCCAGGACACACAGGCAGTCGGGTCTGTTTGCTGTTATCTCAACATCGAGCACCTGCTCGCCGTTTACCTTCCCTTCGACAAAGCACTCGAACCCCAGCATAGTCAGCTTCCCGGCAAGCTCCCGCGGGGTTAACTCGACGTTAACGTATTCTTTTAACCACTCGTAAGTAATTTTCATAACATTCTACTAACTTCATCAAACTACTTGAAATGATTGTCCCAATGGTTGGAAATCTGCCGTCTCTTGACGTACAAGTTTTACTCTGATCTGTTCAAATCGACCTACAGTTTCCTGTGAATATAGGCGTTCGCCACAATGAAGACACACCTCAGCCTTCACTTTCAACACAGCAGTATTTTTCCCACCGGATAGCAACTTTTCAACCTCTTTTTCCACCACTACACCACCACAAACAGGACATTTTTCAAAAGGCAGCATAACTTTATACCCTCCTTTCCCTCCAGTTGATCCATAGTTTAGCATCTGGCCGATAGACTGTTATAATAACAGCCCACCCATTTTGTTCATTATACGCCCAAACGCTATGTACAGGATCGCCCCGGAAAGTTTTACCGAATATTAGGCAGCTTGGATAAGGCTTATCTTCCGGATAATCTTCAATAATTTCGTCATGAAAAACTGAAAAGTAGATTTCATCAAATGTAAGTTGGTCAGCTTCCGTTTCCTCATCAGCGTGATCACTAATTCTAACTCTATTGGATTGGATAGCTTCTATAATATTTTTGATATCGATAATCTTTGTATCCACAATCCTTAATCCTATTTATTAGAATTGTGACAGGAATCGCATGTCATTCTCGAAAAAAAGACGTATGTCATTAATACCGTACTTAAGCATCGCAATTCTCTCCACGCCCATGCCAAAAGCAAACCCGACGTATTTCTCCGGGTCATAATTGACCTTCTTGAAAACTTCGGGATCCACCATACCGGCGCCGAGAATTTCTATCCACCCGCTTCCGCCGCAGGAAGAACACCCCTTACCCCCGCAGATGATACATGAAATCGAAACATCGGCACTTGGTTCGGTAAACGGGAAGAAATCCGGACGAAAGCGCGTTTTCACGTCTGCTCCGAACATCCGCTCCAGAAAGACTCCTAATACCCCTTTCAAATCTCCAAAGGTCACTTCTTCGTCAACCAGAAGACCCTCAACCTGATGAAACATCGGAGAATGTGATGCGTCAGTGGCATCTCTGCGAAAACACTTGCCTGAAGCAACTATCCGAACCGGTGGCTTTTCCCTCTCCATTACCCTGATCTGTACCGGAGAAGTCTGCGTTCTTAGAAGAATTCCCTTATCAATATAGAAAGAATCCTGCTCATCTCTTGCAGGATGGTCGCCAGGCGTATTGAGAGCTTCGAAATTATAGAATTCGGTTTCAATTTCGGGGCCGCGCACAGACCTGAACCCCAATTCCCCGAATATTTTCTCTATCAAGATAATAGTTTGAGTTATGGGATGAAGCTTGCCGACGGGCTGTTTTTTCCCAGGCAGCGTGACGTCAAACGGGGCACCATCCTTCCCTCCGGACTTGACCTCTCTCAGTTCTTCAAGCCGGACAGAGAGCTGAGCAGAAATCTTCTCCTTAAGTTCATTTGCCAGCTTACCTGCCGCCCGCTTTTCGTCGGGAGCCAATGTTCCCAGCATTTTCATCTGCCGGGCAAGAACACCCTTACGTCCAAGGAACTTCTGACGCACCCTCTCAATGTCAGCTGTATCCTTCGCTTCCTTGAGCTTCTCCCGCGCATCCTTACGTATTTCTTCAAGCTCCGCCTGCAATAGCATTCTCCTAGAAAAAGTTCACTGAACCACACTGCTCTTTGTCATTCTGAGGAACAAAGTGCCTGTCCTCGAGCGAAGCGAAGGAACAAAGAATCTCTATAGATTCTTCACTTCGTTCAGAATGACAGGTGGTTGATTGGACTTATACTTCTCCTTACTCACCTCAACGAGTTTTTCGAAAACCGGGGCGTCATTAACCGCTATCTCAGCGAGCATTTTCCTGTCAAGCTGAACTTCCGCTTTCTTCAACCCTGCCATGAAATCTCTGTAGGATGACCCGCTCTTGCGGGCGGCAGCATTTATTCTCACTATCCACAGTCTCCTGAAATCCCTCTTTCTCGCCTTTCTGTCCCTGAAGGCATACGACATTGCCCGCTCGACTGCTTCTCTCGCTGTCCGATAGAGCCTGCTGCGACCGCCGCGATAGCCCTTCGCGGCAGAGAGATATTTTTTGTGTCTCCTTTTCGCCGTTACACTGCTTTTTACTCTCGCCATTATGCTACCTCCTGTATAAAATACAGTAATCAGTTGTCAGTAACCAGTGATTAGCAGAGCAAGCTCTGCAACTACAATCGTAGCTGCCCAATTCATCTGGCTTTTCCAAATTCCGATGCTTTAAAATAGCCATCAGCTTTCAGCTAATAGATCGCCATACCACCAGTGCGAGATGGCTGTCTTGAGCTGATAGCTGACAGCTGATGGCTGATAGCTGTTTAACTATATGGTAGGAGTTTTCTCAATACCTTCTTGTCAGCCTGGGACGCCACCGTCTCCTTCCTCAGAGAACGTTTGCGCTTGCTGGTCTTCTTGGTAAGAATATGATTCGCGCCAGCCTTGCTCCGAGACAGCTTTCCCGATTTCGTCACCCGAAACCTTTTGGCCGCCCCCCGGTTTGTCTTCATCTTCACCTTTGCCATATGTCAACCCTCGCAAAACACAATGGACAGTTATCAATAACCAGTGATCAGGGGAAATATTCTAAACACTGACCACTGTTCACTAATCACTAAATCTATTTCGGTCCCAGGATCATCGTCATGTACCTTCCCTCTATCCTGGGTTCACGCTCAACCTTCGAGAGAGCTTCGACATCGCCGGCAAGTTTCATGAGAACCTTTCTTCCTATCTCACGATGAGCCATTTCTCTCCCGCGGAACATAACCGAGACTTTTACCTTGTCACCCTTGCCAAGGAATTTCTCAGCATTCCTTAGTTTCACCTGATAGTCATGTTCCTCGATTGAAGGACGCATCCTTATTTCCTTCAACTCAGAAGTCCTGTGCTTTTTCCGCGCTTCCCGTTCCCGCTTGCTTTGCTGATACATATATTTTCCGTAATCCATTATTCGGCAAACAGGCGGGGAAGCCTGGGCAGCAATCTCGACGAGATCAAGCCCGCTTTCTCTGGACCTGCTCAACGCCTCCACAATGGGAACTATCCCAAGCTGGTTCCCTTCCTTATCAATGAGACGAACTTCCTTAACCCGAACCCCTTCATTAATCCTTGCTTCTTTTACTATCGCACATCACCCCCCTTGATACAGTGGACAGAAGTTAACAGGCAGTGATCAGTAAGAGAACTGATTCCTGCACTGGGCTACTCCAGTGATCGACTGTCAATCTGACTTTGCACCTTCTCAATAAAATCCCCGAGTTCTGATTTTCCCTTGTCGCCTCTCCCTCGTTCCCTAACTGATATTGTACCCGATCCGGCTTCCTCGTCCCCGATGACGACTACATACGGCAGCTTCTGTATCTCAGCCTCTCTCACCTTCAAACCGATCCTCTCTCCCCGGCTGTCAACTTCAACACGTATCCCGGCATCACGCATCCGCGATTGTATTTGCCCCGCGTACCCGGCATGCTTCTCACTTATCGTCAAAATCCTGACCTGGACAGGAGAAAGCCACACAGGAAACACTCCCCCATAATGCTCTATAAGGATACCGATGAATCTTTCCATCGCACCCAGTACCGTCCGGTGTATCATCACCACAGGATGTGTTTTTCCATCAGGTCCTATGTAGTTAACACCAAATCTCTCCGGCAGATTGAAATCAAATTGGATAGTCGGCCCCTGCCACCCCTGTCCCAGCGCGCCGAGAAGCTTTATATCTATCTTGGGACCGTAGAATACTGCTTCGCCCTCAACCCGCCGATACGGAAGATTTCTCGCTTCAATAGCCCTGACAAGGTTTTCTTCGGCGTCACGCCAGTCCTTATCACAGCCTGCATATTTGGTCGTATCCGCTCCCCGCAAACTCAGTTCAACCTCATAATCTGCAAGCCCGAAACTCTTCAACATGAAACTCACCAAATCTATCACGCCTACAAGTTCATCGAAAACCTGCTCCGGAGTGCAGAAAATGTGCGCATCATCCTGGGTAAAACCCCGCACCCGGAACATCCCGTGGAGCACACCCGTCCGCTCCCGTCTGTACACAGTGCCCAATTCAGCATATCTTATGGGTAATTCCCGGTAACTGTGCCTGCATCTCTGATAGATGAGGATGTGACCCGGGCAATTCATCGGCTTCAGAACATATTCTTCGTCAT